>JAATGJ010000122.1 GCA_015654695.1 Chitinophagales bacterium
AACCCGGGGTCGCAATAATAATGGTTGCTCTTTATGCAGTCGCTTGAGCTGCGCTGTAGTTTCTTTTACAATAAATGATAGTGCTTTTGCCATAGTCCAAAGCTAAAACATATTAGACTATTTATGAAATATAAATGGTATAAACACTCAAACAATGAAAAAAATACGAATAATACTTTTTGCAACAGTACTTTTTAGCAGTATTGTTTCCTGCAAAAAACAATTAGATGTAAAAAAACCCAATCAACCCACTCCCGAAAGCGCTACTATAGAAGCCGGACTTATTGCTTTGGGCCAGGGCGGCATATATAAAAATGGATTCATCAATCTTAAATATTCAGATGGAGTTTATGGTTTTTTCTGGTCAGGCGCTATTGGTTTTCATGAAATGATGGGAGATGCTATACAGGTGGAAGCTGCCAATGCCTTCATTAATCAAATCGGCTGCCCGGATAAGGCTACGCTGGATAATGGTACTGTAGTATTAAATCCAAATTCTCCGAATACGCAAAAAGCGTTAATCCGCCAGGTCGTCAATTTCAACAGTAACCAGGGGCAAAATACCCTGTATTATGAGTGGGCTTATATGTATTCCATGATCAACGCATGCAATAGCGTTTTAGATATTGTAGAAAATACCACCTTCATATCTGAAGCAGCAACAAAAAAAGCCACTATTCAGGCATGGGCTAATTGGTGGAAGGGGTTTGCTTATGCCCGTATAGGCTCCATATATTACGCCGGTATAATTAATAATACAGCTACCGCTACAAAAGAGGCCATTATAGCAGAATCAAACAGGGTGCTTGATTTAGCAACAGCAGCTTTAAATGCAGCCACTAATACAGCTGCATACAATGAAGTGCTGGGTAAACTTATTCCAAGCTTTTGTCAGGTTGGTAAAGGTGGTATATTAACAACTGATATGTGGAAGAGAAATATAAACACGTTAAAAGCAAGAAATATATTAGTCAATACGCCAACTGCGACTATGACGGCCGTTCAGTGGGCATCTATTATAACACTGACAAATAATGGTGTACAGGCCACTGATAAAATATTTACCGGAAGATCAAATGCAGCAGGTGATTTTCTTGCTCCCACCAGTGGTACGGTAGCATCCAAAGTACAAAACGCTTTGGCCGGTGGCAATACGTATAAATTAAGTGAACGTTTAGTGCAGGATTTCAAAGCGGGAGACAAACGGTTTACCAATAACATAGCACAAACTGTTACCTGGATTGGAAACGGGGACAGAGGCCATGTATTTAATACCCGCTACCGGTTAATAAACAAAGGAACCGGCCTTGCAGGGGTTAAGGTTTATACAAATACAGATCCCGGAGGTGAAGAAATTTTTATTGCCAGCAGTTACGAAGAAAATGAACTCATGAAAGCAGAAGCATTAATAAATACGGCCAGCATTGATCCGGGATTGACTTTAATAGATGCTGTACGCAATTCACAGGGTGCCGGGCTGGCCGCCGTAAGCGGTACTGGCCTTACACTGGCTGAAGCTAAGGAAGAATTAAGAAGGGAAAGAAGGGTGGCCCTTCCTTTTATTGGATTATCTTTTTATGATGCACGCCGCTGGGGAGTTATTAAACCTGTATCCCAGGGTGGTGGCAGAACTGGTGCAGTTGTAGTAACTGGTACCGGCGCAGTTAATACCAATGCCACTATTGAATATAATTTCCTGGATTATTGGGATGTACCGGATAATGAGCTCGTGTATAACCCGCCTGCTGCAGGTAGTGCGCCGGTAAAAAATCCCAACTAACAATTTTTCTTCTTGAATAGTCCTGATAAAGGCCCCGGTAAAAAGGGGCTTTTATTATATTTGATTACTTGACTGACTAAAAATTCTTCAGCATATAAATAAGTTCATGTTGCTTATGCTGTGAAAAATGTTGGTTGTAGTTTTAGGCGCACAGGTAAGATCGCCGGATCTTACAACCTGGAAAAGAGTTATTATTATACTAATAAGTTGGCTGTCCTCTCCTACATACTGCTCTCCGCATTGAATTCAACGTCACAAATGAACTGGGTATGGCAAGAAAACAAATGTTCATAAATAAAAAAACCGGCACTCCAAAAAACCATTTTTACTTGGCAGCGCCAACCTGCTACGTAGCTGCTAACTGAAGTAGTAGTCCCATTAATAAAATGCATTATATTAAATTCTTACCGCCACATTTCAGATTTGGCTTCTTTAAATCCTGATCAAAGTCAAAAATTTATTTTCAAAGGCCGTGCAGCGCTATGCACGGCCTTTTTATCTTATATTGTGTATTCTATTATATACTTTCGAAAAAACTGCAACTAAAACTCCATGCACATGAGAAAATTAAAATTGCTTATGCTGGCGGTGCTATTATTATCCGTTCAGCTGTTATGGGCGCAAACAAAAACAGTAACCGGTAAGGTTACAGATGCAAAAGACGGAACACCTATCACCGGTGTGTCTGTAAAAGTTAAAGGTTCCAATACAGGAACATTCACTGCTAATGATGGGTCCTACATCATCAATCTTCCCAAAGGCCTGAACTCACTTGTGTTTTCCACTGTCGGTTTCGAAGACCAGGAAATAGAAGTAAAAGGAAGTACAGTTAATGCTTCCCTGAGCCCGTCAGTTAAAAACCTGAATGAAGTAGTGGTGGTAGGTTATGGTACACAGGTAAAAAGGGATATCACCAGCGTTATTGCGAGAGTTAAAGGCGCCGAAGTTCAAAACATGCCGGTAGCCGACCTTGCCCAGACATTACAAGGCAGGGCAGCCGGTGTATTTGTAGAAGGGCAAAATGGTAAAATAGGTGAAGGTATTAAAATAAGGATCCGTGGCGCCAGTTCACTGAATGGCAGTAATGAGCCATTGTATGTAGTAGATGGGGTACCGCTGGTAGGCGGCGTTTACGGAAGCGCTTCTTCCGATATTAATTTTAATGATGTAGAAAGTTTTGATATCCTCAAGGATGCATCTGCAGCCGCTATTTATGGTAGCCGCGCTGCTAATGGTGTTATCCTGATAACTACCAAAAGAGGTAAAGCCGGTAAAACAAAATTTACCTTAAACACACAATACGGTATTCAAAACCCTACTCATAAAAGAGGCTTTTTAGACGCAGCTGAATATATAGAATTGTTCAGAGAAGCAGCTATCAATACTGCAAAATATCATTACAACAGGGCTGGTAACTGGAGAGGGTATGCGAGCGAGGCGGCGGCTATAACAGATATGACTACCTATATCGAAGGACGTTTTACCCGCTACAGCGGATATAGCGATTGGAGAACCCTGCAAACCAATACCAACTGGGAAGACCAGGCATTCAATGAAGATGCGAAAACCGGCCTGATAGAGTTAAGTGCACAGGGCGGTACTGATAAAAATAAATTCTATGTTAGCGGAAGCTATAACGACCAGGACGGAATATTGATCGCCAATAAGTTCAAGCGGATGAGCCTTCGCTTCAACATGGACAACCAGTTAACTAACTGGCTGAAGATGGGACTTAATATGAGTCTTAATAAAACAGAAAGGAAAAGGTTATCCGCTGACAATGCATTCAGCACACCTATGCAACTGGTAGCTATGTCACCTATCACTCCTACCAGGAATTTAGAAGGTGTATTATATAATACGCCTACAACTACTTACTACAATGGCCTGATTGATATGGAAGATGCTAAAAATAATGCAAACGGTTATCGTAACCAGGGGAATATCTTTTTCGAAAGCAGGCTGGCGCAAGGTCTTTCCCTTCGTAATGAGCTGGGGCTGGATATGGTAAACCAGAATGACGAACGCTTTTGGGGCAGTCGTACTGATGGTGGTACTGGTATTGGCGGCGCAGCATGGGCTCAATGGTTCAGAAATACCCGCTGGACAACAAACAATTTTCTTAATTATATAACTACCATTAAAGACAAGCATAAGATAGATGCCACTGTTGGTATGAGTTTTGAAAACCGCTATGATGAATACGCATATGCCGAAGGCGAGAACTTTGCTGATGAAAGTATCAAAACACTGGCAGGCGCCAGCACTATTACCGGCGGAAGTTCATCGCAGGATAAGAATAACCTCGTTTCTTATTTTGCCCGTGTTAACTATAACTTCAATCGTAAGTATTTGCTCAGCCTGAATGTACGGGTAGATGGTGATTCACGATTTGGCAGTAATTATAAGTATGGAACCTTTCCCAGTGTTTCTGCCGGCTGGATAATGAGTGATGAAAATTTTCTTAAAAATGTACAATGGCTGAGTTTCTTAAAACTTCGCGGCAGCTATGGCATAGTAGGTAATAATTCAGGTGTTGGCTTTTATAGCTCTGCAGCACAATACGGTAGCGTTAGGTATGGTTCCACCGGGGCAGGCTTAGGTATAACCAACTTTGCAAACGATGATCTGCGATGGGAAAAAGTTGCCACCACTGATATAGGTTTTGAGATTGGACTTTTTAATAATCGTGTGAGTGCTGAATTCAGCTGGTATAATAAACAAACTACTGACATGCTCCTGGCGGTGCCAACACCATCGCCTTCCGGTACAACTTCAGTTTTTGGTAATATCGGGGAAATGGAAAACAAGGGTATTGAGTTTACCCTGAACACAACAAACGTTTCTGGCAAAAACTTTAAATGGACAACCAGCATCAATGTGGCGAAAAATAAAAATAAAATGCTCAAACTGGATGGTGAGCAAAAAGAAATATTGCCCAGCGATGCCCGTTATGCAAATGCAGTTATTATTGGTCAGCCAATTGGTATTTTTTACGGAGTAAAATTTGCCGGGGCTGATCCTGCCAACGGTGATCCTTTGTTTTATGAGCAAGATGGTAAAACAACAACTAACGTATACGATGATGCCGGTAAATTCATTATCGGCGATCCAAATCCGGACTGGATTGGCGGTATTAATAACACTGTTACATGGAAAGGCATAGAACTAAACTTTTTATTCCAGGGTGTATTTGGCAACCAGGTACAGGACGGCGCTGGTGGATTTATGAGTGCAAGTGCTGACTGGTTTGATAATCAAACCCGTGACCAGTTAAAGCGTTGGAAAAACCCGGGAGATATAACAAATGTTCCCCAGGCCCGTCTTAACCGGTTTGGTGATTTTGATAGCCCGGCTATTAGCACCAGGTATGTATATGATGCAACTTATGTTCGTTTGAAGACATTGACATTAGCTTACAATGTGCCGCAAAAAATAGCCTCAAAAGCAAAACTTTCCAATGCCCGTATTTATGTAAGTGGTGTAAACCTGCTCACGTTTACTGATTATCCCGGCTGGGATCCTGAAGTAAATACTGATTATCGTTCTGGAAATGTGAACCAGGGAAGTGATTTTTATGCTGCACCGCAAATCAAAAGCATTGTTGTTGGTTTAACTATTGGTCTCTAATTTATTGTTTACATTAAAAAGAGTAACATGAAAAAAATCTCGATATTTATCGCAATTGCCGGGGCTATTTCGCTATCAGGCTGCGACAAAAAACTTAACTTAAAAAATCCGCAGGCCATTGATGCCGCAGATGCTTTTTCAACAAGTGATAAGGTAAAAAAAGTACTAGTAGCCAATTATGCAGCTTTAGGCGCCGGTGCATTATTTGGTGGCAATGTATTATGGATGAGTGAATTGATGGCCAGTGGCGGAGATCTGAACTGGGTTGGTACCTTTCCTGAACCCCGTCAGATATGGAGTAAAACTATCCTGGTAAGTAATAGTAATGTTGCTGGTACTTATTCGCAGGCCTACAGGGTTATATTTAATGCTAATAACATCATTGCAAATGCAGGTGTAGTTGTAGCAGCCGATAAACCTAAAGTAATAGCTGAAGCAAAGTTTCAACGGGCTTTGGTGTATTTTGAACTGATAAAATTTTATGGAGAAAAACCTTATTTCGCAGGCAGTGCTGCTACGCTGAAAGGTGTGCCTTTGATCACAGCCCCCGGTCCAAGTGCACCGCAGGATGGATATTATAAACTGCCAAGAGCTACTGTAGAAGCTGTTTATCAGCAGATCATTGCTGATTTAATTGCTGCTGAAACTGACCTTCCTGCCAAGAATGGCTTTTATGCCAACAAAGCATCTGCCTCACTGGCATTGGCAAGGGTTTACCTGCAACAGGATAAATTTGTGGAAGCCAGAGATGCCGCTAACCGTTGCATAACTACTGCTACTGCCAACGGATTTTCACTGGTTACTACTTATGCCGGTGCATTTAATAATTCTGCTAACACGACAGAAGACCTGTTTGCCATGCAGGTAACGGACCAGGCCGGGACAAATAGTTGCTTCACTTTTTTCAGCACAGATACCTATGGAGCCAGGGATGGTGATATAGAAGTTACAGATGCTCATTACAACAAATACAGTGCAACAGATGTCCGCCGCACCCTGTTCTTTCTTGAAGCGGGCGCCTGGCGCTGTGGCAAATGGAGAGATATTTACAAAAATGTAAAAGTAATGCGGCTGGCCGAAGCTTACCTGACCCGCGCTGAATGTAACCAGCGCTTAGGCACTATCATTGGCGCTACACCCGATGCAGATGTCAACCGTACAAGAAGCAGGGCGGGGTTGCTACCACTCGTTGGCGTTACGTTACAGCAGATACTGGATGAAAGAGAATTGGAACTTGCCTTCGAAGGACAAGGTATATGGGATGCCAAGCGTTTACGTTTGACAGTGGATGGTAAACCATGGAATGATGATAAAATGACTTTCCCTATTCCGCTCAGAGAAAGAAATGTTGATCCCAACCTGGATCAGAATCCCGGTTATTAATTCTTTTATAATACGTAAAAAAAACTCCGTTTACAATAAAGCGGAGTTTTTTTTTCCTGTATTTGATCAATTGCATACTCCTGTTTTAATCCTGTACCTGGTTACCCGCAACTGAATAATAAATTCTATCATGTTAAGAGTTTTTCATTTTTTTGCTTTTACTTACTTCTTTAAAACAATCCTCATGCACAAAAAATCATTGCTGCTTGTTTTGCTATTATTTGTATCCATCATTTCAATGGCCCAGGTAAAATCCCCCGAAGAGTTTTTAGGTTATAAAATCGGTACCCGTTATACCCCGCACTGGAAATTAATCAGCTATTTTCAATACGTAGCCCAATCATCTCCTTCCATGATAAAGCTGCTGCAGTATGGCGAAACCAATGAGCACAGGCCTTTATACCTTACATTTATTTCTTCGCCTGAAAATATCAGCAACCTCGAAAGCATCCGGCTGAATAACCTGCGGCTGGCCAACCTGGCAAAGGATAAAATGATGCCATCAGAAAACGCTCCTGCCATTGTATGGCTGAGTTATAATGTACACGGCAATGAAACATCTTCTTCAGAAGCCGCGTTGCTTACGTTGTTTGCGCTGGTGGACCCCGCAAATGCACAAACCAAAGAGTGGTTAAAAAATACAGTAGTAATAATAGATCCCTGCATCAACCCTGATGGAAGAGACAGGTATGTAAACTGGTTTAATTCTGTAGTGGGTGATAACTATAACCCGCGTTTAGATGCCCGTGAGCACCGGGAACCCTGGCCGGGCGGCAGAACCAATCATTATAATTTTGACCTTAACCGTGACTGGGCATGGCAAACTCAAATAGAAAGTCAGCAGCGCATCAAACAATACAATCTATGGATGCCCCAGGTACATGTGGACTATCATGAACAGGGTATTAACCAGCCTTATTATTTTGCACCGGCTGCACAACCTTACCATGAAGCTGTCACACAATGGCAAAGGGATTTCCAGGTAACGATCGGTAAAAATCATGCAAAATATTTTGATAAGAATGGGTGGCTATATTTTACCAAAGAAATATTCGATCTCTTTTATCCTTCGTATGGCGATACGTACCCGGTTTATAACGGGGCCATCGGCATGACGTACGAACAGGGCGGTGGCGGTGGCGGTGGCCTGGGTGCAGATACCGATGAAGGCGATACTCTTACTTTATATGACCGGGCAACCCATCATTTCACTACCTCTTTAAGCACTATAGAAATATCTTCTCTGAATGCAACTGCGTTGATAAAAGAGTTCAGGAAATTTTTTAATAATGCCGTCGGTGGTACAGTCGGTGAATACAAAGCATATATAATAAAAAATAACCCGCTTGATGCAGAACGCATCCGCGCATTGCTAAACCTGCTTGATAAGAATGGAATAGAGTATGGAACAGGCACAGGCAGCGGTAAAGGTTTTAACTATCATACAGGCAAAGAAGACGCATTTACGCTGGCAACCGGAGATATTATTGTAAATACGGCACAACCCAGAGCGGCCATGATAAAAGTATTATTTGAGCCGCAGTCAAAACTGGTTGATTCAGCAACGTATGATATTACTGCATGGGCGTTGCCCTATGTATATGGTCTTGGCGCTTATGCAAGTAAACAAAGTATCGCTATAACCAGCAGTAAGGTTTTAGCCGATTCTGTACAGAATGCCGCAACTGATTCATACGGGTATGTGATACGCTGGCAGGGTGTTTCCTCTGCCAAAACAGTAGCGCAACTGCTCAAAAAAGGTATAAAGGTCCGGTTCTCAGAAATGCCATTTGAAGTGAGTGGCCAGTCATTTGCACGCGGCTCAGTAATAGTGATCAAGAAAGGCAATGAGAAATTTGGCAATACCCTGTGGCCATTGGTGGTTAAGATTTGCAATGAAAATAACATAAAAATGAATGCAGTCAGTACAGGAATGGTGGACAAAGGTTTTGATTTTGGCAGTTCCAAAGTACATCCCCTGAAAGCGCCGAAGGTCGCCTTATTTACAGGAGAAGGCATTGGTTCTAATGCTGCGGGAGAAGTATGGCATTTCTTTGAAAGAGAACTGCAATACCCGGTCACACTTATTAATGCTGCGGATTTCGGCAGGGCTAAATGGAATGATATAGATGTATTGATCATGCCGGATGGTAATTACCGTTTTTTAAATGATAAAAATTCAGCAGAACAGTTTCAGCAATGGATACAAAATGGCGGACGGGTTGTAGCAATGGAATCTGCCGTTACCCAGTTATCCAGGCAGGATTGGAGCGCTGTTCGTTTGAGAAAAGAGGATGAAAAAGATACCACCGGGAAAAAAGATCCTTACTTGCTTCTCCGGTCATTTGAGAACAGGGAAAAAGATGCAATCCCCGGAACCACACCAGGCTCTGTTTTCAGGATAGACGCTGATAGCACACATCCTTTGATGTATGGTTATCCTTCCTATTATTACACGCTGAAAATGGATAATATTATCTATGACTTTATCAAAGAAGGTGGCTGGAATGCAGGCGTGATAAAAAAAGATAATCAACTGGCAGGGTTTGTGGGATACAAGCTAAAGAAAAAACTAAAGGACGGCTTACTCTTTGGCGTGCAGGATATTGGTCGTGGCGCAGTATCCTTTCTTTCTGACGATGTACTTTTTAGGAACTTCTGGGAAAATGGCAAGCTGATGTTTTGCAATGCAGTATTTATGGTAGGGCAATAGATCGGTGTTCAGTTAAAGGTTATGAGTTAAGCATTGGGCGATACTCTTAATAAAAATAGGTCTGCCATTTCTTCGGCAAATAAAAAAGCCGTACCGACCAAGCCGGTACGGCTTTTTCATAAAGAAAAATTCGACATTCTAAGGATAACAGGGGCTTCTTATTTTTAGCTTTTGTTTGTAATCCATCGTTGCAAACGATAACGAACCTCTCATCTTCTTCATTATTAAACATGCTAAGGAAAGGGAACTATTTAGACCTCTCTTCTTCATTTATAATTTGGCCTGTCGGACTATATTCCCTTTTATTAATAAGTGAACCATTGTCATTAAAATACAATACTGACTTAATTACCCATACAGTACTATCATAAAAATCATTTGCATATCCATGCATTTCTCCGTTTTCCCAGTTTCTAAAACTTTTCAACGATCCACTCTGGTAAAAATAATATGCGGGGCCATTTTCTTTCCTTTTTTGAATATCACTGTTTGTTCGATCTTCCCGTTTTCATAAAACCATAAAGATTGCCCATCTAATACCTGATTTTTATATCTCTTTACAAACTTTAATTTTCCATTAGGATGATATTCATTTTTTACATCAGGGTCATGATCTTGACATGAAAGAAATAACACAATTAAAATAGAATAACTCGCTAGTATTATTGTTTTTCTTTTTAACATCTTTTATAATTTTTTTCTTACCGAACGAGTGTCCAATAAGAAATGTTTTCAGGCGACAGTCAGATGGCTTTGTGTGTGGATATGTGGCACTCGCCGTCGAATTCAAATTCAACCTACTTTCTTTCTCATCTCACTATCCTCTCCATATACACCAGTTTCCCGTTTGTAGTAAATCCCTGTACTACGATCTTGTATTCTTTACATTGATCAGTATTGAAAAAAGAAACAGGCACTTTACCATCTTCCGGTATATAGGTCAGCGAAGGATTCCAGTACAGCGTTTTGCGGTTATCGTTTTTAATAGCTGTTTTGGCGGAGGGGTTATAATCAGGAGAATAAAAAAGAGTAGTCTTTGAGAAACCGGGAATTTTAAATTTATTCGTGTATTCATATACACTATTGGTGGTAGCGTCTTCTCCTCTTTTAGTATAAACAGCAAGCGCCCCGCCTACACCCATGATGCCCGAACCATAGATGCGCACCAGCGCTATATCATTCATCGGAACGCCCATGAGTACAGACGCATCCACTATCATTTCATCCAGGTATAGGGTCATAGCGATGGGCTGCCCGCTCCCCAGGCTGAACATATTGCGATACACCAGGAAATAGTTGGGCATATTACCCATTACCTGCATATACGAATAACGTCCCTTCAGGTAGTTAAAGATATTTCCCCCGAGATAAGAAGGCTTGTTATTAATAAAATCAATGGTACTGCGGGCTGATCCCGAAAAAAGCCCCTTGCTGTACCGCTTCTCCAGTTGCTGTGTCGGGTTCTTCGCTTTACTGGTTACTACCAGTTCTTCCAGTTCTTTATAGGCAGTATCAAAATCAATAGCAGGCTGGGCAGGGATAACGGGTTTTGTTTTCAACTGCTCATTTGTTTTTAAAAAAACAGGTATCTGCGCTGCAATGGTAGCAGGCTGTGCACGGATATTATATATTTCAGTCAATGGCGTTGAAAGAATATCCAGTTCTACTTTTTTGTCACGGTTCCTGTCTGCATTATTTTTTACATAGATCAATGCCGTGTCTTCATAAAAAAGACCGGGCGCTTCAAAATAACCGGCATCATCCGTTGTCGCGGTAAATGAATTAACAGCGGAATCTTTAGTATGAATAATAAAAACCAGTTCTGCACCCGGCAATGGTTTTTTATTCCTGTCAGCAAATGCCTTGCCCCGCAATGGAATGAAATTCTCAGTAACAGGTGAAAGTTTGGCTGTGGCTAATTTTACCAATGCCCGCCAGTTCCATTTATATTCATTGGTTAATAACAGAAGATCAATAGCGTCATTCCTTTCTTCGCCGGTAAGCTGCCCGGTTTGGTAAAAAAGATTATTCGCTGTGGTTGCAAGGTTACTGGTTACAAGTGTGGCGGCGATTATATTATCATCGGTTACCGGCAAATGTGTTTGTGCCATATCTGTTACTGATATGGAAAAAGTGCCTTCCAGGGAATCAGGAAGCATAAAATCAAACCGGTTCTCCTTTCTTTTGGCAACACTGGTGGCCACAGCAGTTAATGCAGCTTCAACAGTATCTTTCCGGCTGTTCACAAAACAGGTCCTTTCCGCCAGTACTTTATTGTCTGCATTAAAAACAGCAACATGCAGCAACCCGCCCGGAAGATCTTTTACTGGAACCCTGCCCATAAAATGACCATTGCTTTTACTGATATCTATTTTGAAAATAATGACCTGGTCCATTTCTCCAATTATATAAGCCGGTTTTCGTTGTGCATTACCTGCAAACCGGCTGTTGACGATCAGTCTTTTTTTCAATACTTCATCTACTATCAGCAGGTTGGTTCCTTCATCGCTTGTCGCAGGTAGTTGTACAGCCCGGGAAGCGCCGGAGGGAACTGTATAATGCGCGAAGTATTGTTCGCCTTTCTTGGCTGTTATCTCTGCTTTACCCATACCATTATATTCGGTAGCAAATGCGACAACATCATTACCCTGGCTGTCTTTGATCATACCGGTTACATTAGTGGGTTTGCTCTGCTGATCTGTGGCAGTAAAAGCCAGTATATTTAATTCATCTGCCAGGAAATCGCCGCCTTCTGTGAAGAAGCGGAGAGAAATATGGGTTACTGGTACCGCCTTGTCAAAATAATCAGCAGAAGGTAATACGGGGATCGGTTTGTAATAAAAATTGTCCGCGCCTGTATTCAGCATGTGCTGGGTATATAGCCGGAAAATATAAGTTCCGTAAACAAGATCGCGTGGTAAGGATAAACTTCCCCCGGCTGAACCAACAGTAACAGGTAGTAATTGTGAAGCAATGATATCCCCGGTTTCGCTGATCAGTTCTGCTTTCACCACCGTACTGAATATACCGGGGCGTCCATCAACAGTAATATAAGCTTTGAACCAGATGGTTTCACCGGGCTGGTAAAATTGCTTATCAAAATGGGTAAACAATTTTTCAGGTTTGCGGCCTGCGTTTACGCTATCCAGGATGCTCTCCGGTGTCTGGGCATAGCCGGAAAAAAAGAAAAGGAATAATAGAAGTAACGGTAAGACAGCTTTTGAGATTCTCATGTGACGGCAGATTAAGGTAAAAAGGTCAATCGAAAATAGTTTTTTTAGATTCAGTAAATAAAAAAATACTGTTAAGTAAACGCTGATTTTTTTTTTTCTGGCACCCGCTAAGTGGAAATCCGGGATTTTTTCATTGGAATAAATTCCGCCACTCGTTTTCATACTGACTGGTCAAGGGAGAAAAACAAATCAGCACACTCTATCCGCGAAATCTATATCAATCCTCAAATCCGCGATAATATCTGTTTAAATCCCGGTAATCTGCGATACCTTTGCTGCCCTGAATTTTATTATGTCACAGCTCCTCGAAAAAATAGATAAGAGCCATTTGCCGCGCCACATTGCCATCATCATGGATGGAAATGGACGCTGGGCTAAAGAGCAGGGACAAGACCGCCTCTTTGGTCATTTTCATGGAGTGGAAAGTGTACGCAATATTGTAGAAGGCTGTGCTGAACTGGGTATTGAATACCTTACGTTGTATGCTTTTTCTACTGAAAACTGGGACAGGCCTGAATATGAAGTAGTAGGCCTGATGGAATTGCTGGTAAATACAATAAGACAGGAAGCGGAAACGCTCCATAAGAATAATATCAGGTTGCATGTGATCGGTGATATGAGTATGCTGCCGGAATATGCGAAGAAGGAATTAGGCGAGGCGCTTGAAATGACGAAAAACAATACTGGGCTCAACCTGGTAATGGCGCTGAGCTATAGCGGAAGATGGGAATTGCTGAATGCCGTAAAGAATATTGCCCATGAAGTAAAAGAAGGCAGGCTGAACGTGGAGGCGATCAACCAGGATGTATTGCAACGGTTTCTGACTACCAGCAACTTCCCTGATCCCGAACTGATGATCAGGACCAGCGGGGAGTACAGGATCAGTAATTTTTTGTTGTACCAATTGGCCTATGCGGAGTTGTATTTCACTCATGTTCGCTGGCCCGATTTCAGAAAAGAAAACCTGTATGAAGCCATAGTGGATTTCCAGGGCAGGGAGAGAAGATTTGGAAAAACCGGTGAACAGGTAAGTAAAGAGTCAGTGAGTCATTAGGCTACTAAGGCATTCAAGGCAAATACATATTGGGGACTGGCAGTGACTTTTATGACTTCAATGACCAGTATAGCCAACATGACTTTTATGACTTCTTTGACAGTCTTGCCTGAACACTTTCGATATTTACCGTTAATTTGCCGCGGCAATAAAGCTGGCGGCCATTTATAAAATTCACATAACAAGCTAATTGCATCCCCGTCTCAGGCGGGATTCTGACTGACTGAATTATTAAACATGCGACAATTTTTACTTCGTATCAGTGCTTTTTTGATAGCTGTGGTTGCCTCTGTACTTACCGTACATGCGCAGGAAGATACTTCAAAACCTACCTCCGTTGATCCCGATCTTCTGTCGCTGGAGAATGCACGTATCCCCAAAGAATATATAGTGGCTGGTATTGCTATTACAGGCATCCATCACTTGGATACTTCCATCGTGCTTTCTATTTCCGGCATACAGGTGGGGGACAAAATAACGATTCCCGGCAGTGATGTTTTTGCAAAAGCTATTCAAAATCTGTGGAGGCAAAAGCTTTTTTCCAACGTACAGATATTTATCATTAAAGTGCAGGGAGATAATATCTGGATAGAAATAAATGTAGCAGAACGTCCCCGGCTGGGCAATTTTAAATTTATTGGAACCAAAAAGACGGAATCGGAAGAACTCCAGGGAAAGATAGGTTTGGCGAAGCAGACCATCATTACAGAAAACATGCGGAGAAATATTATTGAGATCACTACAAAATATTTCCAGGATAAAGGGTTTCAAAATATACAGGTAAGGATAGAAGAGAAACCCGATCCTTCTTTTGCCAACTCCAATTTTATTACCATTTACGTGGACAAAGGCGGCAAGGTGCGTATTGACGAGGTCAGGATATTCGGAAATGAAAAGGTGGAGGAGCAGAAGATCAAGAAGCAATTGAAGGGCACTAAGGAAATGAGCAGGCTAACGCTATGGCCAATAACCATTCCCAGCCCCTACGGAGAAACAAAGAAATTGAGCTTCAAACAATATGTAAACGACTGGGGTTTTCTTTCATTCAGCAAAACAAGAGATGTACTGGATCCTTATTTCCGGTTCAAATTGCTGAGTTCCGCCAAATTCAATCCTAAAAAATACGAAGAAGACAAAGAGAAAATAGTAAGGTATTACAATTCTCTTGGTTTCCGGGATGCGCAAATAGTGGCGGATACGATCATCAGTGATCCATCTATAAGCCGCAATAAAATAAATGTTGATATTAAAGTAAATGAAGGCCGCCGTTACTATTTTGGCAACATTGCCTGGAAGGGTAATGCAAAATATTCCGACTCCCTCCTCAATGTGGTACTCGGCATCAGCAAAGGCGATATTTATAATCTTGATATATTAAACAAACGCCTTGGTAAGGAAATGACGCAGGAAGGCGGGGATATCAGCGGTTATTATATGGATGACGGGTATCTTTTCTTCAGGGTAGAAGCAGTAGAAACTGCTGTATATAATGATACGATTGATCATGAAATAAGAATTACTGAAGGCCCGCAGGCAAGGATAAAGAATGTAACAATTGCCGGGAATGAAAGAACAAAGGATCATGTAATACGCCGTGAATTAAGAACCATACCCGGCGAACTGTTCAGCCGTACAGATCTTATCCGTTCACAACGTGAGTTGTCCAATCTTAATTATTTTAACCAGGAAACGATTAATCCGGGTGTAGTACCCAATGCTGAGGATGGTACTGTTGATATCAACTGGAAAGTGGAAGAAAAATCATCTGACCAGTTGGAGCTGTCCGCAGGCTGGGGTGGTGGTATCGGCCTGACCGGTACTTTGGGTGTTACTTTCAATAACTTTTCTATTAAAAACATCTGGAAAAAAAGTGCCTGGGATCCATTGCCTACCGGCGACGGGCAGAAGCTGAGCCTTCGTGTTCAGTCTAATGGTAAAGCCTTCCGTTCCTATAACTTTTCATTTACTGAACCATGGCTGGGTGGCAAAAAAAGGAATTCATTTACTATTGGTTATAACAACAGTAAATACTCTAATGCATACGACTATACAACCGGCAGGTTTGATAATGCAAAATCAGATACCAATTATCTTAAGGTAAACGGGTTTTCCGTTGCCCTGGGCAAACAATTGAAATGGCCTGATGATTATTTCAGCCTGGTATATACATTGAATTTCACACAGTATAAAACACGGAACTACCCGATCTTCCAGGGCGTAGAGGATGGCACGTCCAACAATTTCAGCATAAAGATCGCCCTGCAGCGTTCATCTGTATTTGATCCTATCTTCCCGAGAAGCGGTTCTAATTTCTTGGCGAGTGTTCAGTTTACTCCGCCTTATTCGTTGTTCAACCCGGATCTGGTTACTTCCAGCAATCCCTATAAAAATCCTGAATACCACAAATGGCGTTTCAATGCAGAATGGTATGTGCCTATTGGTAAACCCATGGGAGCAGATAAGAACCGCCAGTTTGTATTGAAGATGGCAGCCAAATATGGTTTTATGGGCAGGTATAATCAAAAGCTTGATTACTCTCCGTTCGAAAGGTTCCAGGTGGGTGATGCAGGATTGACAAATAATTTTGGGTTACTCGGTTATGATATTGTTGCACACCGTGGTTATCCTGTGTATGAATCATCCGATCCTTCGGTGAACCCTGATCAGCAAAACGCCAGCAGGTTCTTTACTATTTTTAATAAATACCAGTTAGAAATGCGTTACCCGCTGGTAACAAATCCCGGCAGTACGATCTATGGACTGGCATTTTTTGAAGCGGCAAACGGGTGGTATAATTTCAAAGATTATAATCCATTCAGGTTGCGGCGCAGTGTGGGTGTAGGTATGCGCTTCTTCCTGCCGATGTTTGGTTTGCTTGGGTTTGATTATGGAATAGGGCTTGATCGTATTACACCGGGCGGCGGATTGAAAAACGCTTCCAGGTTTACCTTTATGCTTGGGTTTGAACCAGAATAGTAGTGGGAATTAAATGGGAAGAAATGTATCTGCCAATTATTTACACTCATCCATTATCTTTTATTACTAAATAAATTTTTTACTAATGAAGAAGATACTATTTATTGCCTGTTGCTTCCTGTTTGCTGCAACAGCGTCTATGGCACAGAAATATGCTATCATAGACACCCGGTACATACTTGATAAGATGCCGGATTACACGAAGGCGCAAAAACAACTGGACGATATAGCTATTGACTGGCAAAAGGATATTGACAGCAAACAGGCAAGCCTGGACAAGATGTACAAGGACTTTGAAGCCGAGCAGGTAATGCTAAGCGACGATCTGAAGAAAAAAAGAGAAGACCAGCTCTTTGTAAAGGAAAGGGAATTGCGGGACCTGCAACGCAAACGGTTTGGTTTTGAGGGTGATCTGTTTAAAAAAAGACAGGAACTGATAAAGCCGATCCAGGATAAAGTATATAACGCTGTACAGAAGATTTCTGTGGCCAGGGGCTATGATTTTGTGCTGGATAAAAGTGAAGGAATTACCATTATCTTTGCCGACCCTAAATTGGACAAAAGCGAGGATGTATTAAAGGAACTGGGTGTGAGAAG
This sequence comes from Chitinophagales bacterium, assembly GCA_015654695.1. Taxonomy (GTDB): domain Bacteria; phylum Bacteroidota; class Bacteroidia; order Chitinophagales; family Chitinophagaceae; genus VBAT01. The sequence goes on from JAATGJ010000122.1 coordinate 17,367, forward strand.
CTAATATTGAAATGCTGGACTGCCCCGATGAATATCGTGTCGTGCGTCAAAAGACTGGGGTGTTAAAGAAAAGCAAATGGGCAACTAAATTTTGAAATAAGTACTCTATTCAAAGCATATTTTAAATCAAAACAATAAAGGTCCCGGGTGAGGGACGACAGGAAAGAAAAATAACAGTTATGAAAAAATTGAAAGTCCTTGCGGTAGTAGTTGGTTTGTTAGTAACAGGCAGCGCTATGGCACAAACAAAATTCGGTTATATCCGTGTAGATGACGTAGTGGCATTGATGCCTGGTACGACAAAAATTGACTCTATACTGGAACTTTACCAGAGAGATACTATTCAGCCGGAGTATGCCAGCGTAGTAGAGCAATACCAGTTTAATGACAGCCTTTACAGGGATTCAACAAAAACACCTAAATCGGTCCGGGATGAAATAGCGAAAAAATTGCCCGGTCTTATATACCAGATTCAAAACTGGCAGCAAATTTCACAACAGGCTATTGAAGCCAAGCAGAATCAATTGCTTTCCCCCATTTATGCTGAAGTATATGCTGCTATTAAAGCAGTGGCCAAGGAAAAGGGTTATACACATGTACTGAACAAAGAAGCATTTTTAGTAGCTCCGGAAGGAGATGATATGATTGTAGCGGTGGCTACAAAACTAAAATTAAAACTGCCCCCACAGTTACAGCCAGGCTATAAACCGCCAACAGGTACAGGTATCAGATAATTCCTATAAGATCTTGTAAGCCCCGTCTCGTAAATGATGAGACGGGGCTTGCTTTTGTATGACATAGATATTATACCGCAAGGATGATTTGCTGAAATACCCGTTGATAGCAAGACGCAGGTTTGCAGGATAAGTCCTATTTTCACAAAATCCGGACAGTATAGGCTCTGTTCACCCGGATAAAATCAATTACTAAAATCAACTATAGTTTTTATGAAAAAGAATTTGCTTGTTGCCTTCCTTTGTATAGCTCTTTTATTTGCTGCGCCAAACACAAACGCGCAATCGCTTAAGGTGGGTGTGTTTGATATTGACCTGATGGTACAGGCTATGCCGGGGTATCGTATAGTGGACAGCCTTGTCCGGATTTACGAAGCCGACTCACTGGCGGTAGAATATGAATATTATCAACTGGAATACCAGCGGCTTGACAGCACTTATAAAGCCGATTCAGGATTGGTAGCAGCAGGTAAAAAGTCAAAAGCCTTACTCGATTTTACAAACGAAGAGCGCAGAAAAATGGCGATCAATATAGTTTACTGGCAACAGATATCACAAAACAAGTCAAATAGCAAAAGAAGCCAGTATGCGCAGCCGCTATACCAGGTAATATCGGGTGCTTACAGGAAAATACTTGAAAAGAAAAAATATACTCTCATTCTTAAGCCACAAACTTATGAGGCTGGTTTCCCTATTGACAATATTTTTCTTTCTATGGCGAGGGAATTAAAATTGCAGGGTCTTCCGCAGGAGCTTTTATACCTGGGTGATGATCCTGACGCCGTAAAGCAACCCGCGAAGCCGGCAACCGGGACAAAACCAAAGACAAAATAGTACATACCTAAGCCGTAGCTTTGATAGTGTAAATGATAAGCAATGCAAAACCCTATCGGTGTTTTTGATTCCGGGTATGGCGGGCTGACCGTATTAAAAGAGATCGTTAATAAGCTTCCCCAATACGATTATATCTACCTGGGCGACAATGCAAGGTCACCCTATGGCAACCGTTCTTTTGAAACAGTTTATCATTACACACTACAGTGTGTAGAATGGTTTTTTAAGCAGGGATGCTCCTTAGTTATACTTGCCTGTAATACGGCTTCAGCGAAAGCTTTGCGCACAATTCAGCAAAATGATCTGCCAAAAATCGCTCCGGGTAAAAGGGTGCTGGGTGTTATCCGTCCCACTACGGAGATCATTGGCAATTTTTCAGAAACAGGCAGTGTGGGAATACTGGCAACCAATGGAACTGTTGCCTCCCTTTCTTACCCTGTTGAGATCGCTAAATTTTTTCCTCAATTAAAAGTTTACCAGGAAGCCTGTCCCATGTGGGTACCACTGGTAGAGAATAATGAATATGAGAGTCATGGCGCTGATTATTTTATCAAAAAAAACCTCCACAGTCTTTTTGAGAAAGGGGAAAAGATAGATGTGGTATTGCTGGCCTGCACGCATTATCCTTTGCTGAAAGAAAAGATCGGGGAACATTTGCCCGTAACGGTAAAGCTATTGTCGCAGGGAGAAATAGTGGCCGAAAGCCTGGTTGATTACCTTCTGCGGCATTCGGAGATAGAAGAGCAATGCAGTAAGAATGGTAACAGGGTATTTTATACAACAGACGCTACGGAAGATTTTGACAATCATGCTACCATTTTTTTTGGGGAAGCTATTCAATCAACACACCTGGACCTGGACAGCCAATAAACTGGCAATCATGTAAATGGAAGATGAATAGAGTCCCGGATCCGATCGGCTAGAACCTTGCAGGCAGGCCTGATCAGGGATAGGCGACGGGTTTGCAAATTTTCTTTCTTCTTAGCCCTGACATGTGATCTTCAACCCTTACCTTTGCCGTCCTTTTCCCGCTTTAGGCGGGAAGATGATAATTGAGAATTTGAAACAGGCCTGCTTTACCGGGCTATATTCAAAACCTGCCTTCACTAAAGTTCCGGCAGGTGAACAGTGAAAAAAAGATAAAACAATGAAACGTACATTCCAACCTCATCGTAAGCGCCGTAAATCTGTTCATGGTTTTCGTAAGCGTATGCAAACAGCTAATGGCCGCAAAGTACTGGCAAGCCGCCGTGCAAAAGGCCGTAAGAAGCTGACTGTTTCTGATGAGAGCAAACTGAAATAGAAGCCCTGCCTAACCTTCCGCCACACGGCGGAGAGGAACAGGAAGCTCACTATATTTATAGCTCCGATTTTGTATCGGGGCTTTTTTTATTTGGATTAATTCGTGTAATTCGTGGCCAAACAATTCACACTTGGAAAGAATGAACGGCTGAAGAGCCGTAAGAGTATTGAGCAGCTATTCAGTGAAGGGAAGAAAATAGTAGTTGCTCCTTACAGGGTATTATATATACTTAACCCATCTGTGGAAAAGGCTTCTTTACTTTTTAGTGTTGGTGTTTCAGCAAAGAATTTTAAAAAAGCGGTTGACAGGAACAGGGTAAAAAGATTGACCCGTGAAGCATACCGGCTGCAAAAAAATGATCTGCAGAAAAAAACAAAAGCAAAGCGTATTCAACTGAATGTTTTCTTTATCTATACCGGGAAGGAATTACCGGAATATGATGAGGTATATAAAAAAGTTGGTTTGGTTTTAAACAAACTGGATAAGATTACCGGGGAATGAAATTTGTTTTACGCATATTAAGCCTTCCTTTTATTTTCCTGATAAAAATTTATCAATGGGTTATTTCCCCGTGGATAGGGCCAAAATGCCGCTATACGCCTACCTGCTCGCATTATGCCGTCGAAGCATTAAAGAAGCATGGCGTATTTAAAGGACTTTGGTTAGCTGTCAAAAGAATTTCGCGTTGCCATCCCTGGGGAGGCAGCGGCTATGATCCTGTACCCTGATCTTTTCTAACCTCTGCGATATAACACTGATAAGCAGCATTCCGTACATGTATAAATTCTATCTGCGGATCAGCGAATAATCCGGCTATTGTATTTTCTACTTCATGGTTATCTTTTACAAAGCGGGCAAGTATCATCCGCTTTTCATTATTATAACAACGTAATACCAGGTGAATCGGCCGGCTCCCGTTTTTTATTTCTTCCGGGAATCTGAATGCATCACTATAAGGGAAACAGTGTTCATGTATGAATACCGGTCCAATTTCATTGTAAGGATGATCAGCGCCAACAGGAGCATAAGAAAACAATAATCTTTTTTCTCCTTCTTTAAATTGCTTTAAGCAGCAACGACAAGGCCCATAGCCTGATTCACCGGCGATGCTAATTTCTACAGTATGCCCAAAATCATCCTCCCTGTTGTTACGTATCTTATCAATTGATGTTTGTGGTATGGGCAAATAAATAAAATTCATGATTATTAATTTGACAGCAAGTTCAGACAGGAAATAAATGACAACAACCCGGTTCTTGCGTAATGGATCAAACGGCTTCACCAAGTAACCGGCTTTGTTCCCAGCCTATCATAGATGTTTTGCGGATGCTGCCCCAGTGGTATTCACCAATAATGCCGGTTGATTTTATAACACGGTGGCAAGGCATAAGATAAGCTATTGGATTATCACCAATGGCTGTTCCTACTGCACGGAATGCTTTGGGAGATTTAATAATGCCGGCAACGGTTGAATAAGTGCTTAATTCACCGGAAGGTATTTTTAGCAAAGCTTCCCATACTTTCAACTGGAAGGGAGTGCCTTTTAAATGCAGTTTAATTTGCGGGAGATCATTCCAGTCCTGTTTAAAGAAATTGGTAACGGACTGATGATGCTTATTGGTATTTTCTTTTAGCAGGGCATTCGGCCATATTTGTTTTAAATTATTTATCGCCAAAGAATGATCTTCAATAAAATCAATTTTACAAACGCCTTTGGATGTTGCGGCGATGATAATTTTTCCAAAAAAAGTTTCAGTGAATGTGTAGTCAATCAATAAATGTTCACCGCCATTTTTAAATTCCCCGGGGGTCATAGCTTCGATGGAAATAAAAAGATCGTGAAGACGGCTGGTGCCTTATAAACCCGTTTCAAAACTGGCATCAGCGATAGTATGATCTTGTTGCAACAACTGGCGTGCATGTTGAACGCTGATGTATTGTAAAAATTTCTTTGGCGATACTCCCGCCCATTCTTTGAACATTCGCTGAAAATGAAAAGGGCTCAGGTGTATATGCGCCGCTATATTATCCAGTGAAGGTTGCTCCGTACTATGCTCCCTGATATAAGTAATGGCTGAGGCTATGCGCTGATAATCTATCATAAATTAATAATGTCAGCACAAAAATAGAAAACCCAATACTGGCGGCCGACCCGTTTCTTGCGAAAAATAAAAGCCGCCTGGCATGAAGCAAGACGGCTTAAACAATTCTGTTCCTTATCTTTTATGCTTTTGAAAACCTTGACTCCAGCTTTTTCCAGTCCAGTACATTCCAGACAGCTGCCAGGTAATCAGCTCTTTTATTCTGGTACTTCAGGTAGTAAGCATGCTCCCATACGTCCACTCCAAGTACCGGCGTACCTTTTACTTCTGCTACATCCATCAGCGGGTTATCCTGGTTGGGGGTAGAAGAAATTTCCAGTTTACCATCTTTTACGATCAGCCATGCCCAGCCACTGCCAAAACGACCAATACCGGCTGCTGCAAATTTTGTTTTGAATTCATCAACGGAGCCAAAGGCCGATTTGATAGCATCCGTCAATCCACCCGAAGTGCCAATGCCGCCATTATGCGATAAGCTTTCCCAAAAGAAGCTATGATTCCAGTGACCGCCGCCATTATTGCGGACAGCAGGAGAAATTTTGCCCGCGTTCTTTACTAATTCTTCCAGCGATTTATTTTCATGTTCCGTGCCGGCAATAGCTTTATTGAGATTGTCAACGTAGGCCTGGTGATGTTTGCCATGATGTATTTCCATGGTCAGTTTGTCAATATGCGGTTCCAATGCATCAGTGGCGTAAGGAAGCGCAGGTAAGGTAAATGCCATAACTAAAAAGTTTGATGTTTAAAATCTAAAGTTGAATGTTATTTATCAGAACAACAAAATTAAAGCTATGTAGTTGAGCAGCGCATGAAGATTAATAAAATCTTTCTTATTTCGAAAGGGGTAGGGATTGCTTACTTCCCTTTAGGAGGCCGGGGATTCAGGCGGTTTAGTTTTTTCCCTTTTTCGGTAAATGTTTCTACAATACCTCTTGTTTCCAAGTCGAGCCGGATGGAGATCGTGTACCAGGGAATAGATTTTTTAAAATCCGGCATTTTTTTACGGATGATCTTTACCACATCATCAGTCAGTTCAGTAAACGTTTTTCCCCTGCTTCCTTCCAGGCTTTGCAGGATAGCGGATTTGACAGGCTCATAAATTGCGGTATCAAACTTCCTTTCGGTTCCTGTGGAAGGGTGTGTAACAATTATTTTTTTGGTGTTGAAGACGCTGCTTTTGCCATATATCACCTTTTACTTTGAAAAAAATCTTTCATCAACTTTGCACATTCATCTTTTAATACTCCCCTTATCAATTCTGTTTTTGGATGAAAGGGCCAATTAGTACCGGTGATCCTTTTATAACCATTTTTTTCATCATCAGCGCCATAGACAACTTTCCCGATCTTGCTCCAGTATAAACCACCGGCACACATCAAGCACGGTTCAACCGTAACGTACAAAGTAGCTTCGGACAGGTACTTACTTCCAAGAAAGTTAAATGCGGATGTTAATGCGATCATTTCTGCATGGGCAGTGGGGTCATTCAATTTTTCTGTCATGTTGTAACCCCTTGCAATTGTTTTTTCATTTAATACTATTATAGCGCCTACCGGTACTTCATCTTCATCAAAAGCCCGTCTTGCTTCTTTCAGCGCCAGCATCATATAATATTCATCTGTCATGGCATACCGAAATTACGGAAGCCGGGTAAAAAAAGTTAAGAATGTAGTGCAGGGAGGGGAAAAATATCCGCAATGGCAAGAGAGCCATTTTCTGCCGGTTTACTGGTCGTGGCATGATATTTTATAAATAAAAGAGGTGAAAAAATTGATAACCTTGTAAATGTTCTACTATGAATAAATTATTAATCGGATTTGCAGTAGGTGCGCTGGCAGGTGTTTTATTCGCTCCGGGCAAAGGATCCAAGACCCGTAAAAGCATTGCCCGCCGTGGCAGGGAGTTAAAAGATAAATTCAATGACATGGTTGATTCGGTGAGCGATAAGTTCGAATCATTTGAAGAGCAAGCGGACGAATTTGCAGAAAAAGCGAAACAAAAAGCAAGATCTTTTTCCGGGGAAGCAGAAAACTCTTCCTGGACCGGTGAAACAGCCATTAAATAATTTGCCAGGCAAACCTTGAGTAAAGCCGGTATCAGATGATACCGGCTTTTTTGGCAACAAGGGCAGATAAAGGGTAAAAAAACAGCATAAAAAAATTTCTACTTTCCTTCAAAACCCTTCCATTCCCTTACTTTTGCGCAATTTGTTTAACCTCCCCAAGCCCCTCCAAAGGAGGGGTTATTAAAATAAAAAATGCCAAAAGACAATTCCATTCAGTCAGTTCTTATCATCGGTTCAGGACCCATTATTATCGGCCAGGCCTGCGAGTTTGATTATTCCGGCACACAAGCCGCCCGGAGTTTGCGGGAAGAAGGCGTAAAAGTCATCCTTATCAATAGCAACCCGGCCACTATCATGACAGACCCGATGATGGCTGACAAGGTGTACCTTTTACCACTCACCGTAGAAAGCATTGAACAAATATTAGAAGAGAACCAGATTGACGCTGTATTGCCGACAATGGGTGGACAAACAGCATTGAACCTCGCTAAAGAAGCGGAAGATCTTGGTATCTGGCAAAAATATAATGTACGGTTGATCGGTGTTGATATCAAAGCCATTGATAAAGCGGAAGACAGGGAAAAATTCCGCCAATGGATGATACAACTTAAAGTGCCTGTAGCTACTGCCAAAACAGCTAACTCTTTTTTGGAAGGGAAAGAATTTGCGCAGGAGATAGGATTTCCGTTGGTTATTCGTCCATCATTCACGCTTGGCGGCACGGGGGGTGGTTTTGTACATGATAAGAATGACCTGGATGAAGCATTGAATCGTGGATTACAGGCTTCGCCTATTCATGAAGTGTTAGTAGAAAAAGCAGTACTTGGCTGGAAAGAATTTGAACTGGAACTGCTGCGGGATGCCAATGATAATGTGGTGATCATTTGCAGCGTGGAGAATTTTGATCCAATGGGTGTGCATACCGGTGATTCAATTACCGTTGCCCCGGCTATGACGCTAAGTGATACTGCGATGCAGCTCATGCGCAATACAGCCATCATGATGATGCGTGACCTCGGAAATTTTGCGGGAGGTTGTAATGTACAATTTGCTCTTAATCCCGATACAGAAGAGATCATTGCTATTGAGATCAATCCAAGGGTAAGCCGCTCTTCTGCGCTGGCATCAAAAGCTACAGGCTATCCTATTGCTAAGATCGCGGCGAAGCTCGCTATCGGTTATAATTTAGATGAACTAAAGAACCAGATTACCGGAACTACTTCAGCGTATTTTGAACCGGCGCTGGATTACGTGATCGTAAAAATTCCCCGGTGGAACTTTGATAAGTTCAAAGGCGCTAACGATACACTTGGTTTGCAAATGAAAAGTGTAGGAGAAGTAATGGCGATAGGAAGAAGTTTTACGGAAGCGGTACAAAAAGCCTGTCAGAGCCTGGAGAATAATGCAGTAGGCCTAGGCTATTATGGTAAAAGCCTGATGCATGCGGATGAATTGCTGGAATATATCAAAACACCAAAATGGGACCGCATATTCCGCATTAAAGACGCTCTGATGGCGGGTATTTCTGTAGGTACTATTTCAAAAGCCACCAATGGTATTGATCGCTGGTTCCTGTACGAGATACAAAAGATATGCAACCTGGAGAAAGAAATGGCGAAGTATGATCTTGATAATTTGCCATTGGAATTATTAAGGGAAGCGAAAGTAAATGGTTTCAGTGATGAGCAGATCAGCCGCATAACAGAACATGGCGATGAAGAAGACGTATATAGTAAAAGAAAAGAAGCAGGGATAACAAGAGTATATAAAATGGTGGATACTTGCAGTGCTGAGTTTGAAGCAAAGACACCTTATTTCTATTCAACATTTGAGACAAGTCCCGATCACCTGTCTCCTGCAGAAGGAAATTTAAAAGCATCTTCCAATGAATCAATTGTCTCTGCTAAAAAGAAAATAATTGTTTTAGGTTCCGGTCCCAACAGGATCGGCCAGGGAATTGAATTTGATTATTGTTGCGTGCATGGATTACTGGCCATTAAAGAATGTGGTTACGAAGCGATCATGGTGAATTGTAACCCCGAAACTGTATCTACTGATTTTGACATAGCGGATAAGTTATACTTTGAACCTGTGTACTGGGAGCACTTATGGGAAATAGTGCAGCATGAAAAACCAGAAGGAGTGGTCGTACAACTTGGTGGACAAACGGCCCTGAAGCTGGCGGAATTTTTACATAAGAAAGGAATTAAGATAATAGGTACTTCTTACGATAGTATGGATATAGCTGAAGATCGTGGCCGCTTTAGTGACAGGCTGAAAGACCTTGAGATACCCTACCCCGAGTACGGAACAGCCGAAGATGTAGATGAAGCTTTGGCGGTAGCCAATAAAGTGGGTTACCCGGTTCTTGTCCGGCCTTCTTATGTACTGGGCGGGCAACGGATGCGGATCGTACTTAATGATGAGGAAGTGGAAAAAGCAGTAGTGAGTTTACTCAAGCATTTACCAGGCAATAAAATCCTGATTGATCATTTCCTTGACCGCTGCCAGGAAGCGGAAATAGATGCCATATTCGATGGTGAAGATTTTCATGTAATGGGTGTAATGGAGCATATTGAACCGGCAGGTATACATAGCGGTGATAGTAATGCCGTATTACCGCAGTTTAATCTTTCTCCGCTGATAGTACATACAATGGAAGAGTATGCGGAGAAGATAGCCAGGGAGTTAAAGATCAAAGGGCTTATCAATATCCAGTTCGCTATCAAAGACGGAAAGGTATATGTGATAGAAGCCAACCCAAGGGCATCACGTACTACACCTTTCATTGCAAAAGCCTACCAGATACCTTATCTCAATATCGCTACTAAAGTAATGATCGGCGCTAATAAGCTGAAAGATTTCAAATTTGAAAAAAAGCTGAAAGGCTTTGCGATCAAAGAACCAGTATTCAGCTTTAATAAATTCCCCGGTGTAAATAAGGAGCTGGGACCTGAAATGAAATCAACAGGAGAAGCGATCCGGTTCATTAAAGATCTGCGGGATCCATATTTCAGGCAATTGTATAAGGACAGGAGTATGTATTTGAGTAAGTAATATAAATACCTATTATCTTTATTGACTAAATAACCCTAATGGTTGAGAAAATACAAGTAAAAAATTTTAAGTCTATCCAAGGGCTTGACATTGAACTTGGGAGATTTAATGTATTTATAGGCGAAAATGGAAGCGGCAAATCTAATGTTTTAGAATCAATTGCATTCTTAAGTGCCTATTTGAACCATAAATTGGATAATGAATATTTATCAAGCCGGGGCATTCGAAATACAGAGCCAAAATTTTTCAAATCCCTTTTTGATAAGGAGAATATTAAGTCTCCCATTTCCTTTGAGTGTACAATTAATGGAAAAAAGGTAGTAGAAGTTCGTTTAGATTTTGATGAAAATATTGAAAAATGGGGGAATGTAAAATTTAAAAAATTAAATGTCACTACCGACGACATTAAAAAAATTTTATCAGGCGAGAAAAAAATTGAACCAATTGAATTTGAAAACAAATTAGAAGAGCTTTTTTACACTATTCTTAGTAAAGGACAAGAAGTCTTTACAATACAAGATGAAAATAAGAAAAAGACTGCAATTGATAAATATTCTAGTGTTCTAGAAGACATTAACGTAATGCTTGAGGAAAATAGAAAAGAAATAAATATTTTTCTAGATAATTTTTTACTTTTTTCCCCCGAAAACTCCTCCTTAAGAAATTTTGCTGACGAAGGGCAAATATTACCTCTAGGAATAAAAGGTGACGGACTTTTTAAGGAAATCAAAAGACTTTCTGAAAAAAAAAGTAAAAAACAAATTGAAACAATTTCCAAAGAGCTTAAAATTTTAGATTGGTTTGAATCCTTTTACATCCCGTCGACTAACTTTCCTGGCCAAAAGGATTTAAATATTAAAGATAAATTCATTTCCGAAACTATTAGTTTTCTGGATCAAAGGGTCGCTAATGAAGGATTTCTTTTTCTTTTATTTTATCTTACCCTATTTGTTAGCGAAAAAACTCCGAAATTCTTTGCTATTGACAATATTGACTCTTCGTTTAATCCCAAGCTATGCAAGGAATTAATACAGAGGTTAATTAGACTTTCTAAAACATTCAAGAAACAGGTTATTGTAACTACACATAATCCCTTCATTATAGATGGTCTTAATATCAACGATGACGAACAAAGATTGTTTGTGGTTAGAAGAAATATAGAAGGTGGTACAATTATTAATAGAATTAAGCCAAAAGAAAAACTTGACATTAATTTATCTGAAGCCTGGCTAAGAGGATATATAGGAGGGTTGCCAAATAATTTTTAAGCCATGAATATTGCTCTCATTACTGAAGGGGTGACTGATAGGCCTATTATTGAAGCTATTTTAGTTTCTCACTTTACTGATAAATTAAAGGACATATATCCAACTCTTAACTCCCTACAACCTAAAAAAAAGGATCCAGGCGGATGGCTCAAAGTTCTGGAATATTGCAACAGTCAGGAATTCAAAGATTCATTTGCTTTCAATGACTATATAATTATACAAATAGATTCTGATAAACATGAGGATAAAGGATTCGATGTCCCAAAACAAAAAACAGCTGAAAATCTTATTAAGGAAATTAAAAACAGGATCATTAAAGAAATTAGCGAAGAGTTTTTTAACTTGAAAAAAGATAAAATCATATTTGCAATTAGTATAAATATGATTGAATGTTGGTTTTTGCCTTTTTATGCCACCCAAAAAAATCATAAAAATAAGGATATCAATTGTTGTGACACAGTAAATCAATATTTAAAGAAAGAAGGATTCACAATTGATTGTAAAAAAAAGGAAGGTAGTTATGGATATCATGAAAAAGCTTCAAAGAATCTTGCCAATAAAAGAAAGTTTTTTCAAAACTATCAGCATAATGTTAGTCTAAAACATTTTGTCGAAGTAGAATTAGCAAAAATTAAAAAGGCCTAAAATAGTGGTGAACAAAGAAATTAAATCCATCATCCGCAACCTGCAAAATGTAAACGCAGGTGAACCATGGTTTGGCAGACCGGTATATGAATTGCTTGAAGAAATTGATCCTTCTATTGTTTATACAAAGCCCAATAATAATTCCCATTCACTCATCGAATTGCTGTACCACATGATCACGTGGGCAGAGTTTACGTTGAAAAGAATAGAAGGGGATAAAGAACAAGACCACGCCGCTTTTGAGCTAATGGATTGGCGGGAGATCAAACCTGCTGTTCATACATGGGAAAAGGGTTTAAAGGAGTACAAGAAAGTACATAATACAATAGTTGCACTGCTGGAAAACAAAGACGATGATTTTTTAAAAGAAATAGTTGATTACCGCAAGTATAATTTCCGCTTTCTTCTCAATGGACTGATACAGCATAATATCTATCATGCCGGACAGGTGGCTTATTTGAACAAGCTATTGGCGTAATTCTCTTTTCTCAAGTGTTGAGGGTTAGGCTATACCCGGAAAGTAGTATTTTTTGTAACCAGGGTACTATGTACCTTTTCCAATGCCTTCTCCTGTGGTTTACTTCTGGAAGCGTACACCTTTCATCAGGTTATTATCGCCTTTGATGGCAGGGATCATTATACAATGGCATTGGCAGTTACCTCTAACGGCTTTATGGATAGTTCTGATATCCTTCTCAGCTTTGATCCTTCTCTTTTTTGGCATTTCATTTTTTCAGCGGTTCCGGCTGGCCTGGCTGAATGGTATTGCCGTAGCGATACTTTTTATTTCGATTGGTGCATTACTAACCCGGTTCAATGATATTCGCCACCATCAACAGTGGTTTGGTAATACAGATATAACAAATACGGCTATTGTCGTTTCTATTGATGAGCCGTTAGTGGAAAAAACAAAATCACTCAAGGCAAATGCTACGGTGAATTATATTACTAAAGATGGAAAATCTGTAAAAGTTAAGGGTAAGATCATTCTTTATTTTAAAAAAGACCTGCCTGCCGGACAGGCTGGTTCATTGCTGCCAGTTATCAATTACGGGTCGCGGATCATTTTAAATAAACCTTTGCAGGAGATAAAAAGCTCAGGCAACCCCGGAGGCTTTGATTACAAAAGATATTGTTTGTTCCAGGGTATTACTCACCAGGTGTACCTGAAGCCGGAGGAATTCGAAATTGTACAAGTAGAAAACAAGACGCTTTATCAAAAAATATTTTATCCCGCCAGGGAGAAAGTATTGAGTATTCTGAGGGAGAATATAAAAGGGGAAAGAGAACTCGGATTAGCAGAAGCGTTGCTCATTGGCTATAAGAATGATTTGGATAAAACACTGGTGCAATCTTATTCCAATACCGGCGTCGTACATGTGATCGCTATTTCAGGTTTGCATATCGGGCTGATATACTGGCTGCTTATGTTATTACTCCGGCCCTTGCGTAAAATGCAATATGCAAGATGGCTGATACCCGTACTCGTTATCACGGGCTTGTGGCTTTTTAGTCTCTTGGCGGGAGGCCAGCCGTCTATACTTCGTTCGGCGGTTATGTTTACCTGCATTGTACTGGGACAAAATTTTGGAAGAACAACTTCCATCTATAATACATTGGCTTTTTCCGCTTTCATATTATTATGCTATAATCCCTACTGGCTCTGGGATGCAGGTTTCCAGCTTTCTTACTCAGCGGTATTGAGTATCATCATTTTTATGAAACCCATCTACAACTGGTTTTATACAAAGAATAAACTACTTGACTTCTTCTGGAAGCTAAATGCGGTAACCCTTGCCGCACAAATATTGACTATACCCGTCACTATTTATCATTTTCACCAATTCCCTAATTATTTTCTCCTCACAAATTTTGTAGCAGTTCCTTTATCAAGCCTTATTGTCCTGGGAGAAATTTTGCTTTGCGCCATTTCATTTATTCCTTCAGCAGCTTTATTCACAGGCAAGGTTTTGTACTGGATGATCCGGGCTATGAATTCATATATCGAAAGGATTGAAGTTCTACCTTTTTCATTAACAGATGGGTTGCAGATTAATATTGTTCAAACAATCCTGCTGATGGTTTTCATCGCAGGTATAGGTTTCTGGCTGCTGGAGAAAATGAAACATGGTTTGACGGTTGCACTCGTCGCTATTGCCGGATTCTTTGGCGTGCATTCGTTGTCGCTCATCAATACAGGCAGGCAGCAAAAGGTAATTGTATATAATGTACCGCAGCACCGTGCCATTGATTTTGTAGATGGAAGAAATTATATGTTTTATGGAGAACCTGGTCTGCTGACAGATGATTTCGTCAGCAATTTTCATCTTAAGCCATCAAGGGTACTAAACGGTATTTCGCCGGTACCAGTAATTAATGGATTTACCCGTGATTCTAATTATGTTACTTACAAGACCAGGAAAATTTTATTGATTGATACCACTATTTCATTTACAACTCCTGACAAGAAACAAGATATAGACCTGCTGGTCATCTCCAGGAATCCAAAGTTGTATATGGGAAGACTGGCAAATAGTTTTACCATTAAGCAGGTTGTTTTTGATGGTTCTGTTCCGTTCTGGAAGCTTCCTTATTGGAAAAAGGATTGCGATTCATTGCATATTCCTTACTACGATGTAAGTGAAAAAGGCGCTTTTGTGATGAACCTGAATTAAGTTAGTTTTGCCGCTCTTAACGAAATGCAGTCTCAAGAAAGGTTATCCTACTAAGCCACAAAGGCCGCTAAGAAAAGCACCGGGTTACAATCAATTAGCTTTGTGTTCTTCGTGTCTTTGTGGGAAAAGAAACCTGATTTTTAAGACAGCGACTATTCAACTTCAACAAATGACCAAAAAAATTAACGCTGCGCTTATTTCTGTTTTTTACAAAGACGGACTGGAAAATATAGTAAAGCTTTTAGCTGAGTACGGCGTCACTATTTATTCAACAGGTGGTACACAACAGTTCATAGAGAAACTGGGAATAAAATGTGTTCCGGTTGAGGACCTGACAAGTTATCCTTCCATTCTCGGCGGCAGAGTTAAGACCCTGCATCCGTCGGTCTTTGGCGGTATCCTGGGAAAAAGAGATGATCAAACCCATGTCGAGGAAATGAAGCAGTACAATATCCCGGAAATTGACCTGGTGATCGTTGATCTGTATCCTTTTGAAGAAACCGTGCAAACGGTGAATAGTCCCGCCTTCCAGGGCGGGGAAGAAGAGAAAGAGAAATCAATTATTGAAAAAATTGACATAGGCGGCCCCTCCATGATACGCGGAGCGGCGAAGAATTTCAGGGATGTAGTCGTGATCGCAGCGAAGAAAGATTATGCAGACCTGGAAAATTTACTACGTGAGCAAAAAACTGAGACCACTATTGAACAACGAAAATCATTTGCAGGTAAAGCATTTGAAGTGGTAGCACATTACGATGTAGCTATCGCAAAATATTTCAACCTGCCTGCCGGACAGGCAGGCCCATCAGAATCGTTATTCTTTCTTGAGTCTGTCACTAACCCTAAGGCGATGCGTTATGGTGAGAATCCTCATCAATCCGGGGTTTTCTATGGCGATCTCAATAAATTATTTGATCAGTTAAATGGAAAAGAGCTTTCGTATAATAATCTTGTTGATGTTGATGCTGCTATCCAATTAATAGCAGAATTTCCTGCACCCTCCTCTTTAGAGGGGATTACTTTTGCCATCATCAAACACACCAATGTATGTGGTATTGCACAGAGATACTCAGTAAAAGAAAGCTGGGATACTGCACTCGCTGGTGATCCTGAAAGCGCTTTTGGTGGCGTACTGGTTTGCAACGGAACGATAGATGAAGCTACAGCTAATGCCATCAATGAAATTTTCTTTGAAGTATTGATCGCTCCTGCTTTTGATGAAGATGCCCTGGCAATACTGAAATCAAAAAAGAACAGGATACTGCTGCAGTTAAAAGCACAACCTGGCAATAAGGAAATGTACAAATCTGTACTGAATGGTGTTTTGATACAGGGCTTGGATGAAGGCAATTATACAGAATGGAAAGAAACAGGGGGAAGAGAAACAACTGCTACAGAAAAAACCGATCTTGTTTTTGCCAATCTTGTCTGCAAGCATTTGAAATCAAACGCTATTGCGCTGGTAAAAAATAGGCAACTGATTGGCAAAGGCTGCGGTCAGACCAGCCGTATTGATTCATTACGGCAGGCGGTGGAGAAAGCAAAGCATTTCAATTTCGATCTGTCAGGAGCGGTAATGGCAAGTGATGCGTTCTTTCCTTTCAATGATTGTGTGAAGATGGGACATGATGCAGGTATCACTGCCTTTATCCAGCCCGGAGGCTCTATCCGCGATAATGATTCAATAGAATATTGCAAACAAAACAACCTGGCGATGGTAATAACAGGACTAAGGCATTTCAAGCACTAACCCTTACATGAACTTTCCAGACTTTCAACGGATAATTATACAAGCTTCAGAACAATCACTGAAAAGAATTTTCCTGCTTAACCCCCTGACGATTCATAAAAAGGGTACAAAAGCCAAAGCGGTTTTCGCATTAGTATTGGTTTGTTTTTTCTGGGGCACTACATGGATTGCCGCGAAGGAAGGCGTTCGTTATATTCATCCGTTATATATGTCAGCTATCCGGCAATTGCTGGGCGGCACCTGTTTTGTATTGTTCTTTATCTACAGAGGCCAGCGATGGCCCGCCGCAAAAGAATGGCAGACCATCCTCGTATTAAGTTTCCTGAATTTTTTATTAAGCAATGGGTTAAGTACATGGGGTTTAAAATATATTTCTTCAGGACTTGGAGCTATCATGGGCGCTATATTCCCATTATGGTTGGTCATCATCGGTTTGTTTGCCGGTGGTAATAGGATGCCGGTAAAAGCTATCATCGGAATGATACTTGGCTTTGGCGGTGTCTGTATAGTTTTCTATGAACACCTGTACGATTTTAAAATACCCGAATTTAAGCTGGGTATTTTATTATCACTCGCAGCTACCTGGTCTTGGGCATTTGGTACGCTCTATACTAAAAAACATGCAGCCGGGTTTAATCCCTATTTCAGTCTTGGATTACAAATGGTGATTTCATCCGTGGCATTGATCATTTTCTCCATCGCAACGGGGATCGCTGTTCCGCTTACAGCTATTCCCTGGCAGGCATGGGCTGCCATCGGCTATTTGGTAATTTTTGGTTCTATCATCGCGTTTATTTCTTACCTGTATGCTTTACAACGATTACCTACGGAACAGGTATCCGTTTATGCGTATGTCAATCCTATTGTCGCCATATTGCTGGGTGCAGCGATCTTCTCAGAAAAATTAACGGTGTTTATTGGAATAGGAGGAGTGGTGACGCTGCTCGGCGTTTACTTAGTTAACAGGGCTTTCAAAGCTATTCCTCCACCGGAACAACCGGAGCCTGAGGGAATATAGTTTTTATTTTAACAGCCACATTATTACTATCAACTTTTGTTGGACCCTCTGTTCAGGTTTCAATTCTTTATTGAGCAATATCAGCCAGTGCTTACCTCTTTAATGAATTGTTCATACACATCTCTCCAACCTGCATACAAAGTATCTGTTCCAAGAAATGAATTGTGCCATATCATAATAAAATAACCATTCACTGATTTTATTACTTTATAGTAATGCCGCATTTCTTCTAATGCTTCTCGCGCTGAGTTTTTTTGTTCATAAAATGAATTCGCTTCCATATAGCAGAAAGGAAAAAGAGTAAGCTTTGTTTGTTCTTCTTTTTCCAGGTCATACCAATAGAATGGCGAAGCGACAGACGCCCTGAAACCATTGATGCTGCCATAACCCATGGAGAAGTCGAATTGAATGCCATTGTCAATTAATCTCCTGTAACCATCCGGCAGGTTGAACCGGATATAATGCTGACGGGAAGAGACTACCGGGCTGCCGTTAAGTTGTGAAAGCGTTTCAATTTCTTTTGTAAGCAATGAAACATCATCGCCACTTTTCCAGGAAGGATGAATGCCAACCGGGTAACGGATAACATGATCATGTATCAACTCTTGCAGGGCTTTGCAGTTCGGAGAGATATTTTTATCATAGCGTCCTCTTTTTTCCGGTACTAAGAAAAAGTAGTAGGGTTTTAGTTTATATTTTTCATGCAGTTTGTTCAGCCAGCCAAAGGAATCAAAAGGGTCTTTTTGCTTTCCTCTTAATACCTGTATTCTTTCTTTCATTAACGGCCACTTGGCTGTGATGAAAGATCTTACTAATCCTCCCGTATTCCTCCACCAGCCCTTATGTTTATATGACCAGGCTATGTCTATATCGTAAGTAGGAAGGAACGTGAATGGGGAATCCTTCGACTGTTGCTCAGTACGGATACTGAATAAGGGGAACTTCTTTTTTAGCAGAACAATTAAATCCTGTACCCAGATATTGATAAGGGGAAGATTAAGAAACTCTTCTTTAAACGCCAGTGAATTCTCAAAGGCGTACCTGCCATAGATGTCTTTTGTATGCGGCAAATATTCTTCATACCGGCTAAGCAAATAAAATGAAGCGGAAAAAATATCGAAAGCAAGATCATCTTCTGTTTTGAAGAATGCTTTATGGCCATTTATTGCAAAACATTCAATGGTTTGTTCTTTGATGTTCTTTTCAAAAAGCAAGGCATGAGGTTTTATCCGGATCTCACTTTCTGTTATTCTTTTATCGCTGTAATTAATTTTAGGACCATCATAGTTACTAAATTCTTCTGTTGATGAGGTAACCTGGATGGCAACGCCCTGTATTTGTTTGCCAATAAATTCAACAATGTATTGCAGGCGGGGAGTTATGCTATGTGTGTATAGTATCAATGATACTTCTTTTCTTAGCAGTTAATTGCCATTCTTTTTGCGCCACTGCTCATTAAATGATCGTTTTGGAAAATCAAGTTCACCCCGGTGTGCCGTCCACGATTTTCCTACTTTATTGATGAACCAGCTTTTCGTGTTTCCATTCACCATATTCATCCAGGAACGACGCAGCATAGATTGCTTCCACATTTTCCACGTAATTCTTTCGGCAATAGCGCTGTCACCTTCTTCTACGGCTTCGTGCCTGTTTTCCAATAGCAACTCATGCAAATTGATTTTCACGGCACATACTTCTGTACAATTGCCACAGAGCGAAGAAGCATAACTCAAATGCTTCCAGTCTTTCATTTCTTTTAATTGAGGCGTAATGACTGAACCAATTGGACCACTATAGGGGGTGGCATACGTATGTCCGCCAATATTTTTATAAACCGGGCATGCATTTAAACAGGCGCCGCAACGAATACAGTAAAGACTTTCTCTTTGTATCGGATTATCTAAAATATTGGTACGCCCATTATCCAGCAGTATTACATACATATCATCCGGGCCATCTGTTTCACCTTCCTGTCTTGGTCCTGTGACGATTGTATTGTAAACAGTTATTCTTTGACCTGTTCCATAAGTAGCGAGTAGTGGCCAGAATAATGCGAGATCATTCATCGTAGGAATTACTTTCTCTATACCTACCACTACTATATGTGTTTTGGGCATTGAACAGCTTAACCGGCCATTACCTTCATTTTCTGTAACAGCAATGGCCCCAATATCAGCGATAATAAAGTTTGCTCCGGTAACACCCACTTCAGCCTGCGCATATTTTTCCCGAAGCTTATCTCTTGCTACCAGTGTTAGTTGCCCAGGGGTAAGATTAGGAGCAGTTCCGAGTTTTTCTGTAAATAACCTGGCTACATCTTCTTTGCTCTTGTGCATCGCCGGTGTTACAATATGATAAGGTGGTTCGCCATCCAACTGCTGGATATATTCTCCCAGGTCGGTTTCTACACTTTCAATATTGTTTTTTTCGAGAAATGAATTCAGGTGTATTTCTTCCGTCACCATACTCTTGCTTTTCACAAGGGTCTTGCAATTTTTCGCTTTACAGATCTTTAATATCTCTTCATTCGCCTGTTCCGAATTTTCAGCCCATATTACTTTAGCCCCGCGTTTGGTAATAGCCGCTTCAAATGTTTCTAATTGCTGGTCGAGGGTTTCAATAGCTCTCCATTTTGTATTCTTCGCCCTTTCCCTTGCCAGGTGTACATCGGCAAATTGTGATTTACCCTGCGGTACTACAGCATTGTATTTCCCGATATTAAAATTGATCTTGCGCCTGTGTTCCAAGTCAGCCGTTTTCACATTACTTTTTTCAATAAATATTCCGGATTGTTCTGACATATCTCTGTTTATTACTATCGTTTATTTTATCTCATTTGTTTCTTTTTCCTTCCATGTCTTTTTAGCTATTGTATCCAGCGCCTCATAAAACTCTTCACCATATTTTCTTATTAATGGTTCTTTTAAAAATTCGTAGGCAGTTACTTTAAGTTTCTGACCTAATCCGCAGGCGGGTTTACATAATTTTTCTCTTGGCTCATAGTTCACTCTATCATGTCCTCCATGCTTCCCTTTTATAGCAATGACAGGATACAGGTGGCAACTGATCGGTTTTTTCCAAGGTATCACGCCATCATAGTAAGCCTGCTCAAAAGCGCATTTGATAATTCCTTTTTCATCACGAATGCCATATACACATATTTCATTATCGCTTGCTAAAGTAGGGGTTACCCAGCCAAACTCTTTATCATACACGTATTTGCCTTTTTTCTCAATTTCCTTTATAGCGGCAGGAGTAAGATAGGGCAGGATCTTTTCATAACTGTCCAGCACTGTTTGCAGTTCATCAACATCTAATGGAGCGCCGGCGTCGCCATCTTCACAGCAGCCGCCTTTGCATTTGGCCAGGTCGCATACAAATTGCTTTTCTACCACATCATCACTTACCAGTATGTTATAAATTACAATCACAACTCAGTTTTGGGTAAAGTTACGTCTTGCTTTTTTCATCACTTGATTTCTTACGAACAAAAACCTTCTCCATAAAAGTCTTTCCTGAGGCGGTAAGACGGTTATGCGATGTCAGGTATTTGATGACTCTATGCTCCAGCCAGTGATGCAGCGGCACCAGTATCGCAGCCAGTGCTATCATAAAGGCAAGGTCTTTCCATGGCTCACCGTGAGTAAAGCCATAAATATTCTTTTTGAAAATAAGAAAAACGAATTCAAAGAACATGATGAAGGCAAAAAAACCAATTAGTCTTATCGTATTGGCTGATACTTTAAACATGCCAAGTACTACCAGCATTACAAACAACGCAACAATACCAATCGTAATTGCCATGTACTGGATGTTGTTTTTGCGGCGCTTCTTTTCCGCCAGTTCCTCTTCTATTTTTTTCTGCCGGTATTGTTCATCCGTAGCTTCTATCTGTGCCAGTTCTTTTTCCTTGTTCAGCTTTTCTACACTGTCTTTGTATTGATGATAAACACCGTTGTAGAAACTAGCCAACTGGTAATTACCAGTCCGGCTGTACATGGTGTCTAAATGTTTCGCAGCCTTTTCCACGTATTCCAGCCACCCGTTTTTATCTCCCAGTGCCTTTACTTTCAAAAAATTTTCGATGGCCTTATTATTATCTCCTGTCTTTTTATAAAAATCAGCCCATTGCCCTTAAAAGCCGATCTTATTTCCCTCGCTGATACTTTTTTCAAAATAAGGAGATGCTGCGGTAAAATAGTACCGGGCTGAGTCATACCTGTTGAGTTCGGTATAAATAACCGCATAGGCCTGTTCAATCACACCTGTGAAGCCAAAATTGCTGAGATACTTTTTAAGAGTTTGGCCTGATGATGAATTCAGGTAGTCCAGGGCTTTTTGTGGTTGATCCATCCGCAGGAACTGGTTCAGCAGACTTATATAACCGGGAATTTTTAAAGTAGGGAATTTCAACGAGTCGGCCGTGGCGATAGACTTTTCAAAATAAACAATGGCGATATCATAGCTCTTTTTTTGTGCAAACAGGTTGCCGATACTGTTCATATCAATAGCCCGCTGGTAAGGAACATTTTTTTGTTTGAGATAATCAAGCTTTTTATAAGCAAGTGTATAATAGTCTATAGCCCTTTCATAATCTTCTATGGTTGAATAGAAAGAAGAAAGGTAGAGATAGCAATTACGCATTAATTCATGCTTACTGATTTCATTTTTTAAATCTTCCGCGATCCGCAAAGCGGTTAAATAATTACGAAGCGCCAGTGTCTTTTCATTTCGGTGCAGGTAAACATTGCCATAGGTATTATGTGCTTCCGCTTTCAGGCTATCATTAGCAAGTGTAGAAATAAGTGAAAAAGCCTGGTTGGCATAGCTCAGGGCCTTGTCCTTATCAGGAATTGTAAGATATATTGCTGCCAGTCTTAATTGCGCCGCGCCGATCTTATCTTCAAATTTATTCTGACGGGCTATATCCAGGGCTTTATTGTAATATTCAATAGACCTTTTGGCATAGTCCTTTTGACCGGCAAAATAACTGCACCGTACTCCATTTGACATATATGCGTAGATCATTAATTTACGGTCTCTAGATTCTTCAGCCAGTGATATAAGCTGCTTTCCGTATTCATCCGCTTCCTGCAGGTTCACATTCATCAGCGTCCTTGACAGGTTATCCATGAAATAAGCTTTTTCTTCCGGGGTGCTGGCTTTGGCCAGTGAGGATTTTATAGAATCAATGGCTGCATCCTGTGGTTTGCTGTTTAAAAATGAGAAAGCAAATAACAAAAGCAGGCAGCCCTTTTTCAGATAGTTCATGTGAATGTGGTTGGGCTTACAAATTAGTAAAGATTAGCGGTAAGGTAAAACCTCCTTTAACAAACATCTAACAGCATGTCTTTATGAAGATGACCTGTGACGGGCATCCCATCTGTCAAACCACACTGTATGCTTAATTCACGGATGCTTACCCTTCAGCGATCGGCGAAGGTATTTTTCCAGATGTTGTTCTGGGTGCCGGTTGCCGTTTTCAGTCTTTTGCTCGTTTATAACACGCTGCCTTATTTTTCTTTCAGCAAAGATTTCAGCTTTATACAGGAAAGGAGTTTTCTTTTTCAGAAGAATGTGTATAATGCCAGCTTTTACATCCACATATTTGCCGGTGCACTTTGTATAATTACTGCGCTTATTCAATTTTCAAGATATATTTTGAAGAAAACAAAAGCCGTTCATCGCTGGTCGGGAAAGATCTATGTATTTGTCGTATTGTTTCTTGGTGCGCCAACTGGTTTGTATATGTCATTCTTTGCCAAAGGTAGTTTCTGGGAACGGGCCTTGTTTATGTTCATGGCGATCTTTTGGTTCACCACCACTTTCTACGGACTTAAATTAATTCATAAAAAAAATGTACTGGCGCATAAGATATGGATGATGCGCTCTTACGCTATGGCAATGACAGCGGTTACATTCCGGGTGTATCATATTGTTTTTTATTTAGTGGGCTGGGGACATTTGGAAAATTATGAAATATCGCTCTGGATCAGTGTGATCGGTAACATGTTGTTTGCTGAATACATTATTTACCGGAAAAGCAGGTCGTATTTAAAATCATTCACTATCGGATAAAATTTTATAAACCGGGCTGTAACTAACCGGTTTGACAAAACAGGCCCGGCTGTTTTGTCAAACAAAAACATTTTAAAAACTAAAACAATGAAATCAATCTTGTACGTTGCTGCCGCTTTAATGATCGGCGCCAGCATTTACGGGTTTGTTGATTACAGCAAAACAAGCCGTCACAAAGAATTTACAAACATGTATAATGAAAATGAAACGGGAGAGCCGGAGATAAAAAAAGAAGACGTGATAACGGATGATATTCTCCCGGCGGTTAAAAGCGAACAAACTGAAGTGGTGGAAAAAGAAGCAGTGAAAGAAGAAGCAAAGACAGAATTAAAAGAGGCGATCAATACAATCGTGAAAAAATTCAAAAAGAAAAGATCCATTGACTATGAAAGCTTCAGCCGGGCGCCATTAAGAGAAGAAGTAGTGGCGGAGCCTGTCTTAAAAGAAGTAAAAATCAAAGAGCAGTAAAAAGCATACAGTAACGCTGCTCTGACCTCCCGTCCGCCGTACCGGGAGGTTTTTATTTCCACTTCAATGTGTTGATCAGGTGGAATAAATCTTTTTTCACAAAATCATTTACTATACTTAATGAATCTTCATTGGGTGTAGCATCAAAATACAAAGCGCCTCTTAAAAAGTTTTTAGTAGAGTCAGTCAGGAAAAACTGGTTGGCGGTAGCGGTATTACCTTTTAATGAATAGTAAATGCCTTCCACCCCGTTGGGTGTCCTCATTACGCTGTCTTCAATACCGGTTGATACCTCGGTATGTTGTTTATAGGCCATCTTGAAACCATCATTCACCAATGAATCAAAATTATTTTGACCAACAGGTTTGTAGCTGATATATATCCGTCCGCCAAAACGCGGCAGATCAATATTAATCCAGTAATCTTCTGCTTTGTCCCGGAAGAACATGGAGTCTTTCACCACCATGGCATAAACCGGGTATTCAAATGTGTAAGGATAACCGGGCTGATCGAAAGACTGGTATTTTTTTTCAGGGAATTCAATATTGAAATAGCCTTTCTTTTTGTACGTATAAGGACTATTGCAGGCAAGCAATGATCCTGTAATAACCAATAACCCGGTAATATATTTTATAAACCTCATCTCCCTCTTATCCTTTTATGTTCATTGTTACTTTTACCAGCTTCACCCGGTTGTTTTCTACTTCCATCACAGTAAATACAAAATCACCTGCACTTACTTCCGCACCAACTTTTGGGAATTCTCCTGCCACTTCCAATACCAGCCCGCCTATTGATTCGCTTTCTCCTTTTACTTTGTCAAATGTATCCATCGGCAACTGCATCATCTTGCATATATCATGTATCATCGTTTTGCCTTCAAAGATGTAGGTAGTATCATCCACTTTGCGATTGCCGCTTTCTTCTTCATCAAATTCATCCCGTATTTCGCCGATTACTTCTTCCAGTATATCTTCCATCGTTACAATGCCGCTGGTGCCGCCAAATTCATCTACCACGATAGCGAAATGTATATGACGTGATTGAAATTCTTTCAGCAGGTCTTCTATCAGTTTTGATTCTGGTACGAAGTAAGGCTGGCGCATTAAAGGATGCCAGTCAAAACTTTCTGCTTCGTTTAAAAAAGCTATAAGGTCCTTGGTATTAATGATACCGGTTATTTCATCAAGACTGCCTTTATACACGGGCAGGCGGGAATAGTGAAGTTCTTCTATTTTCCGGTTCAGGTCGCCGAATGAAGTGTCATACTCAATACCGCTTACATCGAGCCGGCTGCGCATGATCTGTTTTACAGAAATGTTTCCAAACTTTACGATGCCTTTCATAATGCTCTTCTCGGCAGGAGAAGCTTCCTCGTCCGTTTTGATGTCAATAGCTTCATCCAGTTCGCGGATACTAAGGGCTTCAGATCTGTTAGCCCCCATTCTTTTTCCTATTCCATCTGCCAGTGAAACCACCCATTTGCTGATTCGCCGCAGCACCAGGTGAACCCCTTCTACGACGGCGGATGACCCATAAGCAAAGCGAAGGTTGTTTTGCGTAGCCCAGATCTTTGGTAATACTTCGCAAAAGAATAATAATACAAAGGCGATGACCAGGGCCTTGATCATCATTTCCAGAGCGAAATGAAGGCCGCCAAATGAAATGAACTGGCTGATCAGGAAATTGGAAAGAATAGCGATACAGATACTGATAAAAGTATTGGCAATAAGAAGTGAGGCATATACTTCTTTCGGCTCTTCTAATAATGTTATGATGCGTTTGGCTGCTGAATGTTGTTTTGTCTTCAGCATATTGATGTCTTTATTATTCAGGGAAAACAAAGCCACTTCCGCTCCTGAAATGGTGAAGGCGAGTAATAATAAAGCGGCTAATACAAAAATGAGAAAAGTAGTGCCCGTTGGATCAATGGCCAGGAAAATGAAGGAGAGTTTGGTATATAACAGATTGATGACCGAATGACTATCCAATGCAGGGATGTTTTGTTGACAGGTTGAATGATAAGGATTGTTCCGTTATTTCGGAACAAAGTTATTGTTTTAGCCCTACATAATTTAAAATGGAAGATTTTCTGACGGATCACCGATTGGTGGCGGGTCAGTAGTTCCATGTCCTTCCATAGTGCCATCGCCGGAAGGTGGCGTACCGGGGCTATCCATTCGTTTGTCCAGCATGATGAGATTATCGCCTACTACTTCCGTAGCAAACTTGCGGTTGCCGTCTTTGTCGTCCCAGCTGCGGGTACGCAAACGACCTTCTATATAAACGAGGCTGCTTTTGTGTAAATACTTTTGTGCCAGCTCGGCGAGGCCACGCCATAATACGACTGTGTGCCACTCTGTTTGAGACACTAATTTTCCTGAGCGGTCCTTAAAGGTTTCAGTAGTGGCAAGGGGAAATTTGGCTACCGCAATATTTCCTTCGAGGAACTGTACATCAGGATCCTTTCCCAGGTTGCCAATGAGCATTACTCTGTTTACGCCTCTCATACGCTTTTCGTTTTCTGATTAAATAATCGTCTTCAGGCTTTGCGTGTTTCTTAAAGTTAAATTTTTTTAGGCGGAATAAAAAAATAAACTCCTGAGAGAGCTGTTAAAATAAAACCGGGGGTTTGGGTGCGAACAAGTATAGATTTATAAATTTTGGGAAAGCATATTTGCTCAATTTATTCTTTGCCAGCCAGAGCCACGCGGCAGCTACCGGGTTATTTTTTACATCAGGATTTTTTTTGAGATTTATTTTGATGAATTGCCCGGCGATAAGCTGGTGTGAAAGCTGCTGCTTATAAGGTGATGAAACAGAAACCAGGTCATAATTTTTCTTTGGCAGTAGTCCTTTATTTTCTGCTTGCAATAATAGGGTGTTCAAATCCTGTTCTTTATCCATCTCGATCATGGGAAATTCGTATAGTTGCTGCCATATATCTTTTCCTGTTCTTTGATGAATGGCCATTTTACCTTCATGTTCCAATACAAAATAATAAAACCAGCGTTTTTTAATCGTCAACTTCTTTTCCTTTACAGGCAATTCATTTATTTTATTATTTAAAAAAGCATAACAGGTTGTTTTAAACATACACTGACTGCAAACAGGAGCAGGTTTACAGATCACTGCACCAAAATCCATGATAGCCTGGTTATATAAGCCCGGTTGTTTTTTATCTAATAGTTTATCGGCTAATTCAGTAAACTTTTTCCTGCCTTCAGTAGAATCAATCGGGGTATTGATGCCAAATACTCTTGCTAAAACCCGAAATACATTTCCATCTACAACAGCATGGGGTAAATTGAAAGCAAAAGAGGATATAGCAGCGGCAGTGTATGGACCCACTCCTTTTAACGCTTTTATTTCTTCATAAGAGCCCGGGAATTTCCCCTTCAGTTCTTTTGAAATATATTTTGCTGAAGCGATCAGGTTCCGGCAACGGGTGTAATAGCCAAGACCCTCCCATAATTTGAAAACCTTTTCTTCCGGCGCTTTTGCCAGCCTATGTACGTCAGGGAATGTTTTAATAAAATTGTTGTAGTAATTGAGTCCCTGCTCCACCCTGGTTTGTTGCAGGATGATCTCACTCAGCCATATTTTATACGGATCTTTTTCTCCCTTCCAGGGCATCTGGCGGGTATTTTTTTCACGATTCCATTTCTGTAGTATGCGGGGAAAATTCTGCGGTTTTTTGCTGGTATCAGGCATTTCGTCTTATTAAACCGGTTTAAATATCTGCCAATTTCCGTAATCTGGTTTGAACCCGGGATAAATTTTTTACCTATTATATTGACAATCATTTTATTTTGTAGTAAATTGTTCTTTCAAAACCACTTAAACCCTGTAATAATGAGAAAAGCAGATCTCGTTAACCAGATATCCGAAAAGACGGGGATACCCAAAGTTGATGTCCTGGTTACACTCGAAACCATGTTCAAAGAAGTAAAAGACACCCTGTCAGCCGGTGAAAATATCTATATCCGTGGCTTTGGTAGTTTTATCACCAAAAAAAGAGCTGCCAAGATCGGAAGGAACATTAAAAAGAATATCGCCGTCCATATTCCTGAACATTATATCCCTGCTTTTAAACCGGCAAAGGAATTTGTCGCCGAAGTAAAAAAGATAAAGGAAATCAAGCCAGATGCGGGTCCCGGAGAGGACGCGTAATTCCCAATTGCCAGAGGAGGGTAAACATATCTATTTTAAAAAGATTCTCTTTTATTAGCCAACAATCATGGGTATTAGGGTAATTTTGCTTTCCAAATTTTAAGAAAGTGAAGCGTCCCCAGTTGATCACCATCGGCACAGCTATTTTTCTCGTAGCAATTATTTATTTTTTTGGGCGCACTACGCCTTATAAGAAACCTGTTGAAATAGCGGATGGGCATATACACTCCACCGAAGCTGGTAATCTGGCTGACACTATATTAAATATGGCGAAAAGCCAGATTAAACCTGAGCAGGTGATCAGGATCACTACCCTGGAGAATTCAATTTCCCGGGGAGACGTAAAAGATCAGCAGCTAAAAATTTACCATCAACTGGCCCATTTCTGGGGCGATTCAGCCGGAATTTTTCTTCCTTACGCCTGGTATGAGGCTGAAGCAGCAAGATTGGAAAATTCGGAAAATTCCCTCACCTTTGCTGCCCGCTTATTTTTGGATAACCTGCAGCAGGAACAGAATGGTAAGTTCAGAACATGGGAAGCTTTGCAGGCCAAAGATTTGTTTGAAAGATCTTTGATGATAAACCCGGATAATGATTCAGCCAAAGTAGGCCTTGGCGCGTGCTACCTGTTTGGAAATATTTCTGACGCACCTATGGAAGGAATAGCGAAGATCAGGCAGGTGGTTGAAAAAGACAGTACGAATATCTATGCACAGATGATGCTGGCAAAAGGTTCGCTGGTCTCCGGGCAATACGATAAAGCTATCAGCCGATTACAAACGATCAACAGGATGCAGCCGGCTAACCCGGAAGCTATCCTGATGCTGGCGGATGTATCTGAAAGAACAGGCGATAAGATAAAAGCAATAAAATGGTATGAGGTAAGCCTGCGGTTCATCAAAAGGCCGGATGTGAGAACAGAGATCGAAAAGCGGATAGCGCAATTGAAGAAAT
>JAATGJ010000182.1 GCA_015654695.1 Chitinophagales bacterium
AGAGAAAGAAAAGCGGGCGGTAGAGCTGATCATCGCCAACAAAGAGCTAGCTTTTCAAAACGAAGAGAAAGAAAAAAGGGCGGCGGAGCTGAACATCGCCAATAAAGAACTCGCTTTTCAAAACGAAGAGAAAGAAAAGCGAGCGGTAGAACTGATGATTGCCAATGAAGAGCTGAAAAAAGCGGAAGACGCTATCCGCAAGCTGAATGAAGAACTGGAACAAAAAGTAATTGACCGCACAGCACAACTCGTAGCTGTCAATAAAGAACTGGAATCATTTTCTTATTCCGTATCACACGATCTGCGGGCGCCGCTACGGGCAGTACATGGCTATGCAAGAATGATGAAAGAAGACTGCAGCGATCAATTAAGCGAGGAGGGTACCCGCATGATGAATAATATTATCAACAATTCGAAAAAATTGGGGCAACTCATTGACGACCTCCTTACTTTCTCCCGCCTTGGACGAAAAGAACTGGTAAAGATGAATATTCCTATGCATGAAATGGCATCTAATCTTTGCAGTGAAATAAAAACCGAAAATGGAAACCGCAATATCGAATTTAAAGTAACTGAATTGCAGCCGGCACAAGGCGATAGTGTGGCCATCAAGCAGGTTTGGGTAAACCTGATCTCCAATGCAGTTAAATACTCAAAGCTAAATGATAAGGCCGTCATCGAGATCGGTTCAGAAGTAAAAGGAAACGAAATCATCTATTTCATTAAAGATAACGGGGCTGGTTTCGATATGCGTTATGCCAGCAAACTGTTCGGTGTGTTCCAGCGGCTGCATACCGATGAAAAATTTGAGGGTACGGGAGTGGGCCTGGCCATTGTACACCGGATCATATCCAAACACGGGGGCCGGGTATGGGCGGAAGGAATAGTCAACAAAGGAGCCATATTCAATTTTTCATTACCCAAAAATATATTGTCATAAATAAAAAATGGTACATCTTAAAAGAGAACGCCGGTGTTGTTTGTAAGCAAATAATGTGACAAGTGAATTATACGGCAGACAGATCAACTTAACTGTTAAATCATTAACCAATGAAACAAGAAATAGAAGTGCTGCTGGTAGAAGACAACCTGAGCGATGCAGAAATGACCATTCGTGCATTAAAGAAAAATAACCTGGCCAACAGGCTTTTGCATCTCAAAGACGGAGCCGAAGCATTGGATTTTCTTTTTGGCGAAGGGGAATATGCAGGCCGGCAGATTGAACATACACCCAAAGTGATCCTGCTTGATCTAAAAATGCCGAAAGTAAATGGTATAGAAGTGCTGGCAAAAGTGAAAACGGATCCAAGAACAAAAAAAATTCCGGTAGTGGTGCTTTCTTCCTCCAAGGAAGATCCTGATATACAGGAATGTTATGACCTGGGAGTAAATGGCTATGTGGTAAAACCCGTGGAGTTTGACGAGTTTCACAAAGCTATTTCCGATCTCGGTTTATACTGGATGATAGTTAATCAGCCACCTCAATAATCCATTACCATGAGCGCTAAAACACGGATATTAATAGTAGAGCACGACGCTGCCGATATCGAGCTGCTCGAATACGAATTGAAGAAAGGCGGTATTCGTTTCATATCGGAATGTGTTCAGAACGAAGAGGACTATGTCAGGGCTCTTACCCATTTTATTCCGGATATCATATTGTCAGACTTCTCTCTTCCCTCCTTCGATGGGCCTACCGCTTTTGCCATCAGAGAACAGATGGCCCGCAGCATACCTTTTATTTTTGTTTCGGGAAATATTGGGGAAGAAAAGTCTATAGAGTATATCAAAAACGGAGTAACGGATTATGTGCTGAAAGATAAAGTGTTCACCTTAATAACTAAAGTAAACCGGGCTTTAAAAGAAGCTAAAGAGAAGCAGCAAAAAAATAAAGCAGAGCAGGACCTGATAGAAAGTGAAAACCGGCTTGCCAGGGCGCAGCAGGTGGCACACATGGGAAGCTGGGACCTTAATGTTATCACTAATATTATTTTGTTATCAGACGAGGCTTGCAGGATATATTGGATAGAGCCTGATCAAAATCGTCAATCCTTTAAAACCTGGTTATCATTTATACATCCTGAAGATGTAGCTGCTGTGTCAGAAAAAATAAAAGAGACCAGGCATTCGCTGCATGATTTTTCCGTGGGGCATCGCATCCTCCGCAAAGATGGATCCACGAGGCATATTTGTACGGAGGGTAACTCCGGCTTTGATTTAACCGGTGTACCGGCCGGGTTGCATGGGACAACCCATGACGTTACCGAAAAGGTTTTACTGGAAAATAAACTGGTGGAAGAAAGACTGACAATGCAACGGCAGATAACCCATGCCGTGCTGACGACCCAGGAAAATGAACGGGAAAATATTGGAAAAGAACTGCATGATAACCTGAACCAGATACTGGCTGTCGCTAAATTGTACCTGCAAATGGCGAAATCTCATATCGAGCAAAGGGAAATGTACATTGATAAATCCTGTGGTTTTATCGTCAATGTAATAGAGGAGATCAGGAAGATTTCCAAGAGATTGATCATCCCGGATATACATGTCATCGGCCTCTGTGATAATATAAAACACCTGGTAGAAGACCTGGTCGTTATTCACCCGATAAAAATTCAATTTTCTTCGAACGACATTAAAGGAGATGAATTGAATAAAAAACTGCAACTGACGATTTTCCGGATCGTGCAGGAACAAATAAATAATATTTTAAGGCATGCCAAAGCTACCCGCGCCACTATTAATTTGAAGAGGCAGGAAGACCAGATCATTTTACTTATTTCAGATAACGGGGAAGGTTGTGATATTTTAAAAGAAAAAAACGGGGTAGGCATTATGAACATTAAAAGCCGGACAGAAGTATATCAGGGGAAAGTAACCATTCTGTCAAAACCCGGGGAAGAATATAAACTGAAAGTGGTATTGCCGCTGAATGCGGCATAGGAAAAAACGGAGTTATTAAGTACCTGCTGAAATTATAAGGTTACCTGATACACCGGGACCAGTGAAGTTTGATTAAATGATTTTTATCAAGTACCTTTTGCGGTGGCTATTGAACCAACTGCCGCGATAAACAATAACTATGAGCGCAAAAACCCGGATACTGATTGTAGAGCATGACCTTGCCGATATAGAACTGCTGGAATACGAACTAAAGAAAGGCGGTATTAATTTTGTCTCGGAAATCGTTCAAAACGAACGGGACTATGTTAATGCCCTTACTCGCTTTATTCCTGATATTATATTGTCCGACTACTCGCTTCCCTCCTTTGATGGGCCTACCGCTTTTAAAATAAGGGAACAGATGGCCCCGGACATCCCTTTTATTTTTGTATCCGGAAATATTGGGGAAGAAAATTCTATAGAGTATATCAGGAACGGATTAACGGATTATGCACTGAAAGATAAATTGTTCACGTTAGCCACGAAAGTAAAGCGGGCTTTGAGAGAGTCAAAAGAACAGCAACAAAAAAATAAAACAGAACAGGAAAGGATACTGAGCGAAAGAAGGCTTGTGAGGGCGCAGCAGGTAGCGCACATGGGAAGCTGGGAATTGAATTTTGAAACCAATGATGTTTTATTATCAGATGAAGCCTGCCGGATCTACGGCCTTGCGCCGGATAAAAACCAGCAAGTATTTGAGACCTGGTTATCCTTTATTCACCCTGAAGACCTGGATCTTGCATCGCAAAAAATAAAAGAGGCTAAAGATTCCCTGCTCGATTTTTCCTTCGACTATCGCATCGTTGATAAGCACGGCGTCATAAAACATATCTATTCAGAAGGCAAAATAGAACTGGATTCTGGTAATAAGCCCACCGGCTTATATGGTATTGTGCATGATGTGACTGAAAAAAAATTGGCGGATGAAAATCTCAGAAAAAGTGAATCGAGTTTAAAAGAGGCGCAGGCAATAGCCCAGGTAGGTAACTGGGAGATCAATATGGTTACTAACATCCATTACTGGTCAGATGAGGTATATAAAATATTTGGAATAAATACAGGAGAAGTTATACCCTGCGAAGAATCATTCATGGCATTTTTCCACCCGGATGATCTGAAGTATTCTTATGAACTGATCCATGAAGGCTTCAAAACTTTTACCAATATCTTTTTTGATTTCAGGTTTATACGCAAAGATGGTGAGGTAAGATATGGTTACAATGAATGGAAATTTAAATTCGACAAAAATGGCAACCCCCAGGCGCTTTTAGGGATATTCCAGGATATAACAGAAAGAAAACACGCTGAAACAGAGCGCATAAAAATGGTGAATGACCTGATGCTGCGCAACAAAGACCTGGAACAATTTACCTACATCATTTCGCATAACCTGCGGGCGCCCGTAGCCAATATCATAGGTATTGCCGATACCATTCACTCCATGCAACTTGACCTGGAAAAAGAAAAAGCAATGAAGGGGTACCTTATTACCTCTGTAAAAAAGCTGGACGAAGTGATAAAAGACCTGAACCAGATCCTGCAGGTGAAGCGTGATGTGAATGAAAAAAAAGAGATTGTACGGTTTTCGGAATTGCTGGCGGATATACAACTGAGTATTGACAGCCTGATCCGGAAAGAAGATGTACAGTTTATCACTAACTTTATTGATGTGGATGAAATAAACACGTTAAAAAGTTATCTCTACAGTATTTTTTTCAACCTTATATCCAACAGTATCAAATACAGGTCGCCGCATACCAGGCCGTTGATAGAAATCAGCAGTAAAAAGTCAGCCACTACAACAGAACTCATTTTTAAAGATAACGGGCTTGGCATTGATCTTAAAAAACGCGGGGAGCAGGTATTTGGATTGTACAAGCGTTTTCATACACACACTGAAGGAAAAGGAATGGGGCTGTACATGGTGAAAGCACAGGTAGAA
Source organism: Chitinophagales bacterium (assembly GCA_015654695.1). GTDB lineage: Bacteria > Bacteroidota > Bacteroidia > Chitinophagales > Chitinophagaceae > VBAT01. The sequence continues at coordinate 4,889 of JAATGJ010000182.1, forward strand.
ACGCTGGGTGGTAAAATTTCCATTCAAAGTGAAATAGATAAAGGAACTGAATTCAAAATTGAATTTGATGACGAATGGAGGGCAGCCTGAGCAGGCAAGAAATAAAAGTTAAGAACCTTCATGTAAACCTTATACGAAATTGATACAAAAATTTATCATTGTTGATGATGAATCCGTAAACAATCTTCTGTGCGTCATCATCATTAAAGACGTTTTTCCCGCAGCTGATATACAAACATTTACTGATCCGGAATCGGCACTCCGCTATATACAGTCAGCTTATGCCGGTAAGAACGGTTCAGATACTGTTTTGCTTCTTGATATCAATATGCCCACACTTACCGGGTGGGAATTTGTTGACGCCCTTGAAAAGTTCAATGCGGGTATTATCAAAAAGCTGAAGGTTTATATGCTTTCTTCTTCCATTGATCACAGGGATAAGGAACGTGCACACAACTGGAAAAGCATTTTGGATTTCATTGAAAAACCACTCACCAGTGAAAATGTGAAAATGGTAGCAAACGGTGTATGATTTTAATGCTTCGCATCACGGACAGGCTTTCTGCTACTAATACAGGAATCTACATGCCTATTTCA
>JAATGJ010000051.1 GCA_015654695.1 Chitinophagales bacterium
CCTCTATGCCTGGTTATGGATTTTCCGGGAAACCTGAAGGAAGTGGCTGGGGCGTCGAACGCATTGGTAAGGCCTGGGATGTTTTGATGAAACGCCTGGGATATAAAAACTATGTTTCGCAAGGCGGCGATTGGGGTTCGTTAGTTGCAAATGCAATGGGGCGCCAGGCGCCTCAGGGATTATTGGGCATTCATGTAAACATGCCTGCCACCGTACCTGCAGATATAGCAAAGGCACTTCAGAACGGCGAGCCTGCACCGGCGGGTCTATCTGAAGTCGAAAAAGCAGCATTCAAATCATTGAATAATTTATATACAAGAGGCGGCGGTTATGCAGGCATGATGGTAACCCGGCCTCAGACACTTGGCTACGGATTATCGGATTCGCCTGTTGGCCTTGCTGCATTTTTCCTGGATAAGTTTAACGATTGGACATACAGTGGGGGTAACGCAGAAAAATCACTCACAAAAGATGAGATACTGGACGATATAACGCTTTACTGGTTAACCAATACCGCAACATCGTCCGCCCAACTCTATTGGGAAAATAACAACAATAACTTTAATGCTGCTGAACAGAAAACCGCCGAGATCTCAGTACCTGTTGCTATAACCGTATTTCCGGGAGAAATATACCAGGCTCCACGGAGTTGGGCTGAACGCAGCTACCCCAAACTCATTTATTTTAATGAAGTAAAAAAGGGCGGTCACTTTGCTCAATGGGAGCAACCGCAATTGTTTGCTGAAGAACTGCGTGCTGCGTTCAAATCATTGCGTTGATGTAAACAATAAAATAATGATTAAAAAATAAAACAATGACAAAGAAAAACATTCTTTCGAATGCAGTTGTGACAGGCGCCATGCTGATGCAGGTCACAGTAAGCGATGCTCAAACTGGAACATCAGGCAATCCATCATTCGATGAAACCATTCGTCCTTTTCACGTACAGATTCCTGAAGAAAAACTCGTTGATCTTAAACGCAGGATTTTAGCTACGATGTGGCCTGAACCGGAGAACGTAAAAGATGAATCACAAGGCGTGCAGTTTGCTACCATGCAGGCGATAGCCAAATACTGGTCAACGGAATACGACTGGAGAAAAGTGGAAACTAGGCTGAATGCCTTACCGCAATTCATAACTACAATAGATGGGGTTGACATTCATTTCATTCATGTTCGTTCGAAACATAAGAATGCATTGCCTGTCATCATCACTCATGGTTGGCCGGGATCAATCATTGAACAGTTAAAAATCATTGAACCGCTAACTGATCCTACATCTTATGGGGGAAAGGCGGAAGATGCTTTTGATGTGGTAATACCTTCCATTCCGGGCTATGGTTTTTCAGGTAAGCCTACTACACTTGGATGGGAACCCATCCACATTGCAAAAGCCTGGATAACGCTGATGAAACGACTTGGGTACAAAAAATATGTGGCGCAAGGTGGAGATTGGGGTAATGCTATCTCGGAGATAATGGCATTGATGACTCCTCCTGAATTGCTGGGTATTCACACGAATATGGCTTCTACTGTTCCGGCAGATATTTCAAAAGCACTGGCTTCAGGTGTTATGCCATCTGATCTATCGGCTGATGAAAAAAATGCATACGGGCAGTTGGACTTTTTTAATAAGAAAGGATTGGGCTATGCAAATGAGATGGGTCTTCGCCCGCAGACGCTTTATGGAATTGCTGATTCACCTATCGGCCTTGCTGCATGGATACTTGACCATGATGCAAAAAGTTATTCACTTATTGCACGGGTGTTTAATGGCAAGTCAGAAGGTCTAACCAGGGATGATATTCTCGATAATATCACATTGTACTGGGTAACCAATACAGCAATCTCTTCGGCCCGTCTTTATTGGGAAACTTTTCAGATTTCAACCGGTGGTTTTTTCGATCCACGAAATGTTACGATACCAGTTGCAGTAAGTGTTTTTCCGGATGAAATTTATGCAGCTCCAAAAAGTTGGGCAGCGAAAGCATACTCCAAACTCATTTATTTTAACAAGCTTGATAAAGGCGGTCATTTCGCTGCATGGGAACAACCTAAAGTTTTTGCTGAAGAATTAAGAGCATCTTTCAAAACATTGCGTTGATTCAATAATAAATAACAATTAAACAAACCTGGATGAATCACATCATCCGGACTATTAAAACTTCAAACAATGAAACATATCATTTTAACAATAGCACTGATTATAGGATTAATTAACCTTTCATCGGTGAACGCACAATCCAAAAACAAAGCAGACAGGGATTATCATCAAACGGCCGAAACTAAATTTATCGAAGCCGGCGGGACAAAATATGCTTACCGTATTTTAGGTAACAAGCAAGGGATTCCTTTGATCTTCTTACACGGCTCATTGTGGACAATGGACGACTGGGATCCAAAAGTCACCGATGGCTTTGCTCAATACTACAAGGTCATATTGTTTGACAATAAAGGAGTTGGTTCAACAAACGGTAAGACGCCAGATAATATTGCAGCAATGGCAAAGGACGCCACTGTTTTCATAAAGGCGCTGGGATACAGTAATGTCAACTTATTAGGGCTTTCCATGGGCGGCATGATAACACAGCAAATTCTTTTAACCGAGCCACAGTTAGTGAATAAAGTAATACTTGCCGGCACGGGTCCCAAAGGGAGTGAAGGACTTTCTGAAGTTGTCAATACAGTTACAGCAGCAAGTAAGCTGCCATTGAATGAGCAGCCTTATTATTTACTGTTCGGACATTCAGCTGAAGCGAAAGAGTTAGGTAAACTTTCCCTGGAACGAATCCAGCGGCGTACTACTAACCGTGATGCAGCCGTTACCAATGAAACCATTACTGCACAATTAACAGCCGTTCTCGGTTGGTCGCAGCCCAGTTCAGACGCATTGAATGAACTTAAAACTATTAAACAACCTGTTTTAGTTGTTGAAGGCCGTTACGATATTCTTGTTCCTGTAGTGAACTCTTTCAATTTATATCAAAGCATACCGAATGCAAAACTTAGTTTATACCCGGACGCAGGACATGCTTCCTTATTCCAAAATGCTGATTTGTTTTTGAATGAAGCGGTTCCTTTTTTAAAAGACAAGTAAACTAAATTTTCAATATGACTATCATTAAACACAATCGCTGCCACTTTATTACCAATACAGTGGCGGCGATTGTCGCTGCAGAGTTTGCAACGATCGGCTTTACAAAGACAGCATCCGGCAAGATCATTATTTCAAATGAAAAAATGATGAAGCAAGGGTCAGGTAAAACATTTGATATAATAAAGCAGATTGATGCCGGCGTTCTGAATGTTGGGTATGCAGAAGCTGGCCCTGCGAATGGTCCACCAATAATTCTGTTGCATGGTTGGCCATACGATATACACAGCTTTGTTGATGTTACTCCTTTGCTGATATCGAAGGGTTACCGTGTTATCATTCCATACCTGCGTGGCTATGGAACAACGAAATTTCTTTCCGGTGAAGCTTTGCGCAATGGCCAACAATCTGCATTTGCTGTTGATACCATTGCTTTAATGGATGCTCTTAAAATTGAGAAGGCAATCATCGCCGGTTTTGATTGGGGAGCAAGAACGGCTTGTATCATGGCTGCGCTTTGGCCAGAACGTTGCAAAGCACTTGTTTCAGTAAGTGGTTATTTGATCGGCAACCAGGAGGCCGGTAAGATGCCGCTGCCACCAAAGACTGAGCTTCTATGGTGGTACCAATTTTATTTTGCTACTGAACGTGGCCGGATAGGGTATGATAAATACCGACACGATTTTGCAAAACTAATCTGGCAACTTGCTTCGCCAAAGTGGAGCTTTAATGACGATACCTTCAATCGTAGTGCAGCATCTTTGGATAACCCGGATCATGTTGCGATAGTTATCCATAATTATCGCTGGCGGATCGGTCAGGCTGAAGGTGAAGTGAAATATGACAAGCTTGAAAAGCAACTGGCTGAAGCCCCTCTCATTACTGTTCCTACCATTACTATTGAAGGAGATGCCAATGGTGCACCACATCCTGATCCTACTTCCTATGCAAATAAATTTACAGGCAGATATTCTCACCGGCTCTTAACCGGGATTGGTCACAATGTGCCACAGGAAGCACCACAGGCTTTTGCCAGGGCTGTCATAGACGCTGATTATTGATCAGTAATAAAAAAAATAAAATGAAAACTACAGAAATAAGTGTAAGAACAAAATGGAATATTGATCCGGCCCATAGTCAAATCGGATTCCGTGTAAAACACCTGGTTTTTTCAAATGTCAGGGGTAGTTTCAGGGTGTATGACGCAAGTATTTATACAACAGGAGATGATTTTATGACAGCGGAAATTGATTTCTGGTTAAATCCTGCATCAATAAATACAGGTGAAGAGAAAAGAGATGCTCATTTAAAGAGTGACGAATTTTTTGATGTAGAAAAATTTAAGGTAATAAATTTTAATTCTACCACCTATGTAAATGGCGAAAAAGAAGGAAGCTATGAAATGTATGGCGAACTCACGATGAAAGGAATCAAAAAACAAATCAAAGTGGATGTTGAATTTGGAGGGATCATCAGGGATCCTTTCGGAAATGATAAAGCAGTGTTCAACATCAGCGGGAAGATCAATCGTAAAGGTTGGGGATTGGACTGGAACACTGTTTTAGAAGCAGGTGGTATTTTGGTAAGTGAAGATGTATGGATTGATTGCGAAATACAGTTAATAAAACAATTATAGAAATGGTGAAGGATGGATGCGGTTACCTGTTATCAAGCCAGTGCAAAAAACCAGTTACTTTTTCTTTGGTAACAAGAAGTTTATCTGTAACAGGGACAGTAAGATGCACTAATAATTTTCGGGCAAAGTAATGCTCAACTTCTTTTACTGCATTGAAATTAATCAGGTACTGCCTGTTTAATCTGAAAAATTGTTTATCGGATAAAAGGTTTTGGATTTGGTCCAGTGAATGATTCAAAAAAAATTCCTGCCCATCAAAACACATAATTGTTGAAGATTCATACTTGACATAGAAGAAAGCAATGTTTTCCGTTGGTACGGTTACATATTTGTTGTGTTTAAAAACGAGGAAACTATTTTTGCCAACAGGGACTGTAAGTTTCGATAATAAAACATCCATATTAAATTGCTGGTATTGTACTTCCGGGTTAGCGGCGGCAATGGTCAAATTGTTTGTGTTAGCTTGAGTTCCCATTTCAATAATTTATATGTTGCTGGTATTTCAAACGTAATGCCACACTTCAATACCCTGACCAGTAACGGTTTAACCAGAAAACAAAGATGCAGTAACGGCGATATATCGCCGATCGGCGAAACCACCATTCATATTTCGCAGCTCTACCCTTTGGGGTGAACTTTCTGTACATATAATTAAATAACCAGTGGCGTGAGCCGTTTAGCCTACCTTTAATTTATGCCATCCGGAAATACGAAAGAAAAAACAATGGCAGCTCAGTCATTAATAACGGGCAGCGAAAAACTTCCTGATGGAAAGAGAAATAATTTTGCTGATCTTAAAACAACTATTACAGAAAAAGATATTTTACTTTCCTTAAACAAGGACATAGCTAACGTCAGGGATAAAAAAGATATTCTTACACTCATTCATCCCAAAATAAAACTACTCTTTAATACAGACGATATTTTTATCTGCTTCCTTGACCCACTGAACAAAACATTAGACCCTATTCTAAGAGTAGGAGGAGCTAACCGTATTAAGCATCCCGATTATTACACAATAGTCAATTCAAGTTTTCCGATACAGGATGGGTTTATCAATGAAATACTAAAGACAGCCGAGCCGCTTGTATTTGATATTACCCAATTTCCGAAACCTACGGAGTACATGAAACTTTCAAAAGCCACCGGCCTGGTTGAAACACTTTCCATTTCATTGCATAATGCCGGTGAAGTTGTCGGAGTATTGACTTTGTGGTCAGAAACGCAAAATTATTTTTCATCACGTCATAAAAAACTTATATCAGAGATTGCCAATCATATCTCCATTATTGTTGTCAATATTTTAGCCAACAAAGAAATTTTAAAAAGGGAGGAAGAAAAGTCAGTATTACTTTCACTAAGTTATAAAATCGCCGCTGTAAGAAATAAGGGTGAATTGTTTTCGTTGCTGGATGCTAAACTAAAGGAACTGTTTTCAATTAAAGGATTTGGAATTACACTATTGAATGAAAATGGTAAGAGCCATAGCCCTTTTATAGTTGATGTGCAGGACGATATTAAAAATGATGTTGATTTTAAAAAGCTGATTACTCAAACATACAGTGTTAATGACGGAGTGTTTAACAACATAGTTAATATGGATGAGCCCGTTACATTGCGGGTAAATGAACTGGCAATGATGCCTGAAGCGCCAGCTTATGTATTTTTTTGGGAGAAAATGGACGTTAAAGAAGTAGTGGGTGTCCCCATCCGTGTGGGTGAAACTAATCTGGGTTGCTTTATTTTACTTCGTGATCATCAATATACCGAGAATATAAATAATAGCCTTCTTAAAGGCGTGGGTGCCCAAATTTCTGTTGCTATTTCCAATATCCTGGCTAATGAAGAAATTGCAAACCGGGAGAAGGAAAAATCAATATTGCTTTCTATAAGCGATGAAATAGCAGCCCTGAGAAGCAGAAGTGATTTATTGCATATTGTTAATACAAAACTAAAGACACTTTTTTCCATTAAAGAGTTTGGGATTGCCCAAATAAACGGAGATGGAAGCACATACGGCGCTTTTGCCTTGGACCTGCAGGACAATATAAAAAGTCATACCGATTTTAAGCGAGTGACTTCCGGCAGGTATATGGTAAATGATAAAATATTCAGCAGTATAATTAACTCGGAAGATCCGGTGGTATTAGATGTGGACAAATGTGCGATGGAACCAGGAATGCCTGAATTTGTTGGTTTCTGGAAAAGCGTGGGGCTTCAGTATGTAAAAGGAATGGCAATGCGTGCAGGCGGAAAAAATATCGGCTGTGCCTTTTTACATTTAAACCCGACTGAAAAAATTCCAATAAAAAACAATTTGCTAAAATCTGTTTGTGCTCAATTGGCAGTAGCCGTCTCAAACATACTGGCCAATGAAAGAATACTTGACCAGTTAAATGAAATTAACAAGTACAAGCAGCAACTTGAGGAGGAAAAAATTTATTTAAAAGAAGAAATTGAAAGCTCACATAATTACAGCGAAATAATAGGTGAAAGCGCTGAAATAAAAAAAGTTTTTAGAATGGTAACGCAAGTTGCTTATTCTGACAGCACCGTTTTATTATTGGGTGAAACCGGTACCGGGAAAGAATTGATTGCACGGGCCATTCATAATTCTTCAACAAGGAAGAATAAATTGATGATTAAAGTTAATTGTGCAGCATTACCAATTAATTTAATCGAAAGCGAATTATTTGGTCATGAACGTGGAAGCTTTACAGGGGCAATAGAACGCCGAATTGGCAAATTTGAATTGGCCAATAACCGTACACTATTCCTCGATGAGATCGGAGAAATGCCGCTTGACCTACAAGTAAAACTATTACGTGCATTACAGGAAAAAGAAATTGAACGTGTCGGGGGCAAAACTACTATTAAAACGGATGTCCGTATCATTGCGGCTACCAATCGTGACCTTGAAAAATTAATGGAAGAAGGCAAGTTCAGAAGCGATTTGTATTACCGGCTAAATATTTTTCCGATTAAACTACCACCGCTGAGAGATCGCAGGGAAGATATTTCGTCATTGACTTCATATTTTATAGTGAGATATTCAAAAAAAGCAGGAAAAAAAATAAATACCATTAGCACCAAAGCATTGCAGGAATTAATACAATATTATTGGCCCGGCAACATCAGGGAATTGGAACATTTGATTGAGCGAAGTGTTTTGCTGGCCACAGGAGACACCATTAAAGAGATTCATTTACCACAGCAAAAAAGGAATCTAACCGGCGCTCTGGACAAAGAAGATCTTACCATAAAAACCATATATGAGAATGAAAAGGAGCATATTCTAAAAATACTGAAACACGTCAATGGGAAAATAGGTGGTGTGGGGGGAGCAGCAGAACTTCTTGGAGTTCCAACCAGCACTTTAAATTCAAGAATTAAGAGATTAGGTATTAAAAAGGAACATTTTGGATAAATTGATTTCAGATCCTTTTACAGGACCAAACAATGCTATAAATTTTAAAAAAAGTATCAAAAAAGATCTGAGGCTTATAAATTTCAGTTCCGAAAATTGAGAGTTTGGTTGTAAAAATAAAATTGCTGAATTCAGATTGTAATTTTTCAGAATGCGATTTTCTGATTTACTCGAATTATTCTAATAGTCCTCCAAATTGTTCGATAAAACCTGATATGGCTTTCAAATCCTCGATAAATTGGTTCGACATTTGTCCGGTCGTCCCGGGAACTGAATAAAAATATCCAGGTTAAGCGTGCCTATGCTGCTGATAAACTTGAGTACAGCGGGAGTATGTTATTTTATTCAGGGCACTAATATGGTATAACAATAAAAGCCATAAAATTAATCTATAGTTATGCTTCCAACCGCTTTTTCAAAAGCTGTTTCCTTAACACCAGCAATCCTGAGACCCTCAGCGCGAATGAAAGTTATGTCTGTAACGCCCAGGAACCCGAGTAAAAATGTTAGGTAAGGGCTGACAAAATCAAATGACTGAAACGGGCCTTCAGAATACACCCCGCTTGAAGCAGTCGCAACAAAGGCCTTTTTGTTTTTCAATAAACCTTCCGGCTGGCCGTTTTCGAGATACCGGAAAGTGATACCTGGTCTCGCAATGTGGTCGAGGTAAGCCTTTAATGTAGAAGGGATGGCGAAATTATAGAAAGGCGCACCAAACACGAGGATGTCCGCTTCCTGCAATTCTAATATCGCTTCATCAGAAATTTTTACTGCGGTTAACTGTTCCCGTGAACGGTCCCCTGCAGGAGTGAACCAGGAACCGATCTGTACTTCATCGAGGTGAGGGAAAACCGTGGTTACAAGGTTTCTTTCTTTCACAATGCTGCCGGGATATTTGAATTTGATTTTTTCAATAATAACATTCCCCAGCTTTTTGCTTACGGATGCTTCACCCTGCGGGCTTGAGATAATATGCAATATGTTTTTTACCATTGGTTTAAATTTATGGGCAAACCTATGTACATTTGCTAACTAAAAGTTAGTAGTAAACTAAAGGTTAGTGGTAATCTTTTTGTTACTACCTTGTACAAATGGGAGAAATAATAGCTAAAAAGGCCGCATTTTCTGAAGTGCAGTGCAACAAGCACTTGTCCGCCACGGAAGACGCCCTATATGTAATTGGCGGAAAGTGGACTTTAAGAATCATGATCGCGCTGTTAAGCGGTCATCATCGTTTCAATGAATTGCAGCGCACCATAAAGGGCATTTCTGCAAGAGTGCTTTCCGGTGAGCTAAAAGACCTGGAATTAAACGGTCTCTTAAAAAGAGTGGTCCTTGTCAATGAAAAGCCTGTCGTGGTAGAATATGTTCCAACGGAATACAGCAAAACACTGAAAGATATAATTTCTGCGCTCGCAGATTGGGGTGCCAAACATAAAAAGAAAATTACCGCTTACTGATCTTAATACCTCTTTTGCACAGTCACCAACGGTAATTCAAAACGGCACGGGAAATTGAAGCTATCGGCGTCACAGCAGCAACCGGTTCCATGAAAGATGTGGACTATTTAACAAACACGTAGTGCAATTGAAGAAGGATTGCATGTTGATGATAGCGTAATCCCGGTGACTGCCTCTTAAGAAGTATTTGTTGGTACTTTTGCGATTAGTATTTCTTAATGGGGCAGGAAGCCCCGAAAGACAATCAAGGAAACCAATTTAATGAATCTCACCATCCAATCAGCTTTACCCGATCCTTCTATTTCGCATTTTGTTCACAGCTTCTGGATGCTGGAAAACAATACAGCTACAGACATTCCATCAACTGTGTTGCCAAATGGAATGGTAGATTTGATACTCTCAAAAACGAACTCAACGAATCGGGAAATGGTCATAAGGGGTATTGACACCATGCCGGGACAAGTAATCATCAAAGCAGGCGCGCAACTATTTTCCATTGGGTTTAAATTACTGGCTGTAGAATACCTGTTGGGTGATTCGATTAAAGATGTGCTGAACGGGGGAAGAATTCTTACGGGTGATTCCTGGCAATTTGATGATAGCGACCTGAGAAACTTTGGCGACTTTTGTAAGAAGGCAACGCAAAAAATAAAGATTTTTTCAACTGAAAATATTGACAGCCGGAAGAAACACTTATTTGAACTCATTTATTCTTCGAAAGGTTCTATGACGGTAAAAGAGCTTTCTGAAAAAGTGTTTTGGAACAGCCGGCAAATCAACCGTTATTTTAACCAGCAGTTTGGTATTTCGCTCAAAACATATTGTAACATCCTTCGTTTCGGGGCTTCCTTCAAACACATCAGCGAAGGCAAACTTTTCCCTGAACAAAATTTAGCTGATCAGAATCATTTCATCAAAGAAATTAAGAAGTTTGCCGGTGTTACTCCAAAAGTATTGAGCAAAAACAAGGATGACCGTTTTGTCAATATCAGCGCCATCAAAAATTTCCCTTCTTAAAGAACGACCGATTTATACTATTATCTGCGCTGCTGGAGAAATAGCTTTGCAACATGATACTACAAAATAAAAAAGTAGCCATAATAGGCGGAGGTCCGGGTGGGTTAACATTAGCACGCCTGGTGCAAATGAAAGGAACTGAGGTGAAAGTGTATGAAAGAGATTTTAATGCAGCTGCACGTGTTCAGGACACAACGCTTGACCTGCACGAAGATTCAGGGTTAAAAGCTTTACGCCAGGCCGGGCTTTTGGAGGAATTCAAAAGAAATTATCGTCCCGGTGCTGACAGGATGATCATCGTAAATGAAAAACTGGAAGTATTTTTTTCTGACCACGAAGGAAAACCTGAAGCAGATTTTGGCAATGAACATTTCCGTCCTGAAATTGACAGGGGACCGCTGAGAAAAATGCTGTTAGAATCTTTGCACCACGGTACTGTTGTGTGGGACAGTCAATTTGTTTCTATGCAAAAACAAAATGAAGGATGGCAATTACATTTTAAAAATGGTTCATCCGCATATGCAGATATTGTTATTGGTGCTGATGGTGCAAACTCGAAGATCCGGCCATACATTACCGGTATAAAATCTTATTACTCCGGTATATCGGGCTTGATGGGCAGTATCTATAACCCAGAAACAACAGTTCCCGACATTTATCATCTTTTGAAAGGTGGAAAAATAATGGCTTTTGGCGGTGGAAGGTTTTTTTGTGTAGCTTCCAAAGGAGACGGCAGCCTGGCTTTTTACCTTTCCTATAAAGCAGATGAGAGCCGTTTGAAAGATATTGATCTGGCAGATAGAGAACAAGTGCTTGCATGGTTCAACAATGATTTTGCGGAATGGAGCTATCTGTGGCAAGGATTGCTTGAAAATGCTGAAACGCCTTTTATGCCTATTCCCATTTATTGTATGCCTGTCAACCAAAGCTGGGAAACGTTGCCCAACCTTACCCTGCTTGGTGATGCTGCTCACCTGATGCCGCCTTTTGCAGGAGAAGGGGTTAATATGGCCATGCTTGATGCGCTGGAATTAAGCGAATGTTTGTGCAATGAAAATTTTAGTGATATAAAAGATGCCATTGCTACTTATGAAAAACAAATGCGAATAAGAGCCGCCGCAGCAGCACAGGAATCATTGGATAACGGTGACAGGATGCACAGCGAAAATTCATTGCAGGATATGCTTGGATTTTTTAACAACCCGGATTTTCATCAGTAACATAGATCACGCCCTGATTTACTGCAAAAAAGCGAGGATGTAACCGTCGGGGTCGGCGATATAAAATTCCGTTCCATAAGGACGGTCGCAAAGTGGCTGAACAATATCAATTTCCTTTAGCAACATTTCATCATAGAGAGCTTGTACATCTGCAACAGCAAAAACAATATCCAGGTCATGACGTGCCCTCTTGTTCTTGCGTTCTTCCATGTTTGGCGATCCGGATTTCAGGTGAATGGAAAAACCGTCTTTAATTATACCGGCGTAAAAATCTTCATGTCTGAATTCTACTTCAAAACCAAGTTTGGTTATATAATAAGCAATGGCCTGGTCGAGGTCCGTGACCAATAACTGCGGGCTCATTTTTTGAAACGTAGCGCCTGTACTCATTTTATAAATTTACATCATGCTGCTGTATCCGTATTACCTGTCCTCAAACAAAGTGCAATTGATCATTCAGCCCTGAACTTTCTTTCCAGATCCCGTGCAAATGCCTTTCCTTCTTTGCGCAAATGTCTTTTGATAAAAAAGCCACCAAGGCCGTTCATCCAGGCGGCCAGTTTTAACAACCAGCTGGAAAAATCCGTTCCGATCATACAGACGAGTTCAACACTTCTTGCCGATGTTGCCTGCACCTGCATTTCCCAGGGCACGCCAACTTTTGCAGGAAACCATCTCATCACATAGGCTTTTGTTTCCGGTGAATAGAGCTGAACATGGTGTGGAGTATGATATTTTAATTCGTAATGCTGGACAAGTGTTTCATTCCCGATATTCTCTACGTTGACCGTATGAAACACAGCATCTTTGAATAAGCTGCCCATTGCCTTATGAGCCGGTGAGTATGAACTGTAATCTTCATCATTCATCTCCGTTATCCATTTGTACAGATCGATCTTTTCTATTGGAAGGTTAACCCGGAAACTTGCGATGTACCTGGCGGCGTATTTGGTGCCAACAGACTTTTGATTTACTAATTGCGCTTTCATGATTGTTGATTTTATAAATGATTAAATTTTGATTCAATATCTTTTGCAAATGCCTTTCCTTCTTTATTTAAGTGCATTTGTAAAAACAAACCACCAAAGCCGCTGAACCAGGCACCTATCTTCAGCAGGAAGTTGGGGAAATCTGCACCGATCAAACAGATCAACCGGCAACTGTTAGCTGATACAGGTTGCAGGTATAATTCCCAGGGCACGCCAACCTTTGCAGGGAACCACCGGAGTATATAGGAGATCGTTTTGGGAGAATAGAACTGCACATGATTCGGTGCATGGTATTTCAGTTCATAGTGCTGGATGACAGTTTCCAAACCAATATTCTCTACATTGGTCATGCAAAACAAACCGTCCCGGAATGAACTGCCCATTAACTGGTGAGCTGCTGAGTACGATGTGTAATCGGTATCTGTCATTCCGGTCACCCACTTATAGAGGTCAATTTTCTCAATGGGCAAATTGATCCCGAAACGCTGGACATATCTTGCACTATATTTTGTGTCTGCTGTCCTTTGCTGAAATAATCTCTTTGTCATAGTGTTTAATTTTATGACACAAAGATGCTATGCCGGGAAGTCGGGAAACGTTGACGTTGGTTAAGAAATGAAAGCTTTACTTTTTCAGTAACCTTTTTCTTAAACGGCTCAGGGATTCGGGTTTAACACCCATATAGGAGGAGAGATGAAACTGGGACACCTTTTCAAAAAGTTCCGGTTTTGTTTTAAGCAGGTGCAGGTAACGTTCTTCCGGGTTCATGAACAGCAGCATTTCCACCCGTTCGTTCAATTGCAGGTAAACATGTTCGGCCATCAGCCGCCCAAAGTTATTCCAGGCGGGCGAAGACGCATAGGCATCCTGTATATCTCTATAGGGTAATACAAATAATTCCGCATCCTGCATGGCCTCCCAGTAAAAATGTGAGGGTTTTTGTATCAGGAAGCTTTGAAAATCTACCAGGAAATTATGCTGATCCGTAAACCGGTAATTTATTTCATTGCCATCAAAATCTATATAATACATCCTGAAAAAACCACTGACGAGGAAATAAACGTTCCTGGATACTTCACCTTCTTTCAATAAAAGCTGATGTTTCTTTACGGTTTTATACTGCAATATGGCGAGCATTAATTCAATGTCTGTTCCAGACATGGGTGCAATACTCTTTACCGCTGCAATAATTATATTGATGGCCTGTTCATCTGCTTTGGTATTTCCGGGCCTTTGTTTCATTTAAAATAAATAATATTCAATTCAAGCTAATTTTTTGTCTTGCCCATATCCCCATCTCCTGCATAAAGTTCGGGTGCTGTAATTTTTCATACAGTTCTTTGTTGCGCTCAGCCGCATTCACCCATTCATCCAACTTTTTTTCTTCTGTTTCATTCTTCTGTTCTTGTTGTTTTCGTACAATAAGACCTGCAATAATCCACCAATCATTTGCTTCATCAGTTTCTATTAATAACTGGCCGGGATCTTCTTTTCCCTCCCGTTATGATACCAGTACAGGAGGATTATAACCCGACCCATTCACTGATCAATTATGGCTAAAATTTCCCCTGAACTGCAAGGGCGAAAGTTTTGTTTTTGCTTTGAAGAGTTTACTGAAGGACTGCGAATGTTCAAAACCCAGTTCATAGGCGATCTCGCTGACCGATAAACTGGTTGTTGATAATTTTTCTTTTGCTTTTTCGATCAGCTTTTCATGGATGATCTGCTGTGTATTCTGCCCGGTAAGCGTTTTCAAAATTCCGGTTAGATAAGACGGAGAAACATTTAATTGCCCGGCAATGAATTGCACTGTGGGCAATCCTTCCTTCAGGGTTTGGTCATTGGTAAAATAGTCGTTCAGCAGATCCTCCAACCTGTCCAGCAACCGGTGATTGGTTATTTTCCGCGTAATGAACTGACGCTGGTAAAACCGTTCAGTATAATTGAGCAGGGTTTCAATTTGCGAAATAATGATCGGCTGGCTGAATTTATCTATTCCTGATTGGTATTCCTGCTGAATGTTTGCAATGATCTGGTTGATGGTCGTCTCTTCTTTTTCGGAGAGGAACAAAGCTTCATTGACCGAGTAATCAAAGAACTCATACTTCCTGATGTTCCTGGTGAGCGGCATTCCCCATAAAAAGTCGGGATGAATTAACAATATCCATCCTGAACGTTTTGTATTCGTGTCAGCTGAAGGTGCCACCGTTAAGACCTGGCCGGGTGCCATACAATAAAGTACCCCTTCGTCAAAATCGTATTCCTGCTGGCCATAAAACATTTTACCCACTCCACGCTTGATCGAGATCGAATAATAGTCAAAGATGGCACTGGCGGGAGTGGACTCCAGCAAGGCATAATCCACCACGCTGATCAAAGGATGAGCAGGTGCAGGGAGTCCGCGCAGGCGATGAAACTGCGTAATAGATTTTATGTGTACAGGTGTGTTTGTTGCCATGCTGTAAAGTTAGTTTTATATTGCTTGTCCCCCGGATACTTCGATCCGTTGCCCATTGATCCAGTAAGCATCGGGTGTACAAAGGAATGCGACCACGCCGCCGATGTCATCCGGCAATCCCACACGGCCTAATGCGGTAATACCTGCGATATGGTTATTGATATCTTTATTATCCCTGACCCGGCCATTACCAAAATAGGTTTCGATTGCGCCGGGTGCCACGGTGTTCACCCGTATCTTTCTTGAGCCCAGCTCCAGTGCAAAATAGCGGCTCAACGATTCCACGGCAGTTTTGAGTGAAGCGTATACGGATGATCCGGGTGCAGTGATACGTGTGAGGCCGGATGATATATTGATGATCGCACCACCATCATTTAAAAAGGGCAATGATTTTTGTGATAAGAAAAATATAGCCTTGTAATGGATGTTGTAAATTTTATCCATTTGTTCTTCGGTCACACCGGTAACAGGTGCGTATAATGCAGTGCCTGCATTGTTGACAAGGAAATCAAAATGGGAGTTTCCTGTTTCGGTTTCGAGATAGGCAGTTACTTCTTTAATAAAGGGATCAAATAAATTTATGTTGCCGGTGTCCAGTGGAAAAGCTTTTGCTTTTTGTCCCAGCGATTTTATTTCGTTGACTACTTCATCAGCCGCTTCTTTATTGCTGTTGTACGTAATCACCACATCGATCCCTTTCTTAGCGATTGCGATTGCCATGTTACGTCCAAGACCCCTGCTGCCACCTGTTATTAATGCTATCTTATTCATTGGTTGAAATTTTATTTTGATTGATTAAATGCGTTTGCGAATTCTTTTGCATAGTCTGTCAGTTTCGTCGGACCAAGTGCGGGTTGGTTGCGGTAATAATCTTCATAGAGCACGCCCGATCTTCTGCCTGCATTCATTTCGGCTATCCCTTTTGCTACCGCCCGATTCATACCTGCACTGATGAGATTACTTTCCATTTGTTCATCGGGTATTGTGATCCATCGCAGATCAGGTTTGTTTATCGCTTCTCCCAAGATGGCAGCAGCTTCATTGGGAGAAAGTTCATCGCTTGCGATATAACGGACTGTTCGTTTATCAAACGGTGATTGAACGGCTTCCGCTATTGCCGCTGCAATATCGGTGGGTGAAACCCAGGGCTCTTTTGCATCGCCGCCATAATTCTGAATAATGGCGCCTGCAGCTTTAATGACAGGAATAAAGGCCAGCATATTATAGTAGAAGCCGACCGGCCGCATGGTCTTGATGATCACATCAGCAGGTAATGCTGCTAAAATTTTTTCGGCATGATAATGAAAGACCAGCATACCGACACCTTTATTTGTGTGGCCGCCGACGCTGGAGAGATGAACGACTTTTTTTACACCGGATCTTTCGATAGCCTGTTTATAACTGTTGCCGATATCCGTGAAAGCTTTCCTGTAGTCCAGCTTTTGGTCAAAGAAGAATTCATGACCTAATGATTCCATGCAGTACACGATGTCTGCACCGGTGAAGGTCTTTGTAAGAAAGTCCGCATCGTGCATGGACCCGATGGCCGCTATTGCCCCGATGTCTTCAATGGCAACTTTACGTTCCCCATTGCTGCTGATGACTGTTACTTCATGATTGTTTTTAACTAAAGTAGCCGTGAGTGGTTTACTGATATGACCGAGCGAACCTGTGATGACGATTTTCATTTTGCTTTGTTTTTTGATACCACAAAGCTGCATCATCGTTATGGGAGCGATGTAGCCAAATCAACTTTTGTTGTAGTTGAAAACGGATGGATGCTTACTATAGTCAATGTGGATAGAAGTAATCACCGGTTACCCGGCTGCCAGGGATCAGGTTTCTTCTCACCTGACGATATTGGTGAACCGAACGATGAACGGAGTGTATTCTAAGTTGAAACCAAATTTATTTTAATAAAAAAAGCCTCTAAGGGCTTTATAAATTAGTTGTAATAGTCTGACTTTATAGTGATGCCATATCGATAACAAACCGATATTTTACATCACCTTTTTCCAGTCTTTCAAATGCCTCGTTGATCTGTCGCATGTCAATCAATTCAATATCTGCCGTGTATTATGTTGAGCACAAAAATCAAGCATCTCCTGTGTTTCGGCAATTCCGACAATACTAGAACCCGAAAAACAGCGTCTACCCGAAACAACATTAAACGCACGTATTTCCAACGGTTCAGGCGGTAAACCTACCAAAACCACGTTTCCAATGATGAAATGCAGTTTACGATTTATAATCGGTACTTTGTAGAAACAGTGTATAACCTGCTGCCGGCCTTTGTATGGATAAAGAAAAATTTAAACTGGATTGTGCATTTTTACACCAACCTAATGTTCTTAACCTATTAAGTCCGGTAATGCTACAGGTTTACCAGCAAAGGATCGCCCAGGTCCACCAGACTTATCAGGATGCTTTGCGGGTAACTTTCACCAATAGCATATTAACAGAGGCCGTGCTTACCATCCTTAGAGCAAACAAAGTCGCATCTCTGGAATTGAAGATGCTGAAAGGCTTGCCCTTCACCGAGGGAGAACTTGTCTGGATCGAGCAAGATTTTAATTTTAAAGGAACTATCAAAGCAAGAGCAGCATTAGATGGAGGCCAGCGCTCTGCCTATGCGCAATTTTCCGCTACGATTAAACGCTATGATGACTTAATTATAAAAGGGGAGTTTAATGCCAGGCATCTTTTTGGCGATACTTCAGTCAGCACTCTTACCGGCAAGAAGACAGTTTTTATGTTTGCTTACATTAAAGGAGTAACTGAAAAGGAAATTATTTTACGACCTGTTTTTATAGGGAGCAGGATGATTGGGACGAATTCGGGTTTTGATCTGGCTATACAATCGCTGCAACTTTCAATTGAAGATATTGATGAATTCAAAAAAACAAAGGCAGTTGGGCGGTCCCATCTTAATATCGACAGAAATAAAGACTGGTCAGAAGACCAGGTTAAAGGATGGTTTGCGGAAATCATCTTTGAGAATCATGTTCCCAAAGATTGGGGCGGGGAAAAATCTGACCTGTTCACCAATCATATTCACGTAGAGGGACAAAGGTTGAATGCAGCATTTTTATTCAAAGGGCCTGCGAGGTTTGAACCTTTGACAGTGAAAAATCTTGGAAAAAACGGCGACCAGATCTCGCGACTCTTTGATGAACCAGCTGACATTTTTATTTTACATCATTGTCACCGGGTAACTGCTGAAGTTATTAAGACCATGAGGGCCTTTGCCAGTAATTATCAGAAACTGTCGAAGTTCTGTATCATAGATGGCGAAGATACCATCCGGGTTTTGAGGTCTTACAAAAAAATAGAGAAGAAATAAAATGTAGTGAAGTATGGATGAGGATTAATCAAATTTATTAGCCGGACTAAGAATTTGGTCCGCTAATAGAAATGGATCAATGACAGTGAAGCCATATTCGTCATGGAGCATTTTGCAGTTTTCCGAATTTAAGGCAGCCTTCCTTCCGGCGTTTTTGCCACGATCATTGGTACAGAAAAAATCAAGCTGATAAGCAATGTGAAGGGCAATTGAGTCGCCATCGCTCCACTCTCCAACAGCTTGTTTCAGTTTTTTAGCAGTGCCAGTATATTGTTTAAGCTTTTCATAAGGAAGGCAATGTCTATTTTGCTCAGTCGTAACAAGATCATGATATTGGCTATATCCTGCACCAAGAGAATCAATCATTTTCACAACCACAGCAAATCGTTCGCTTGTGACCAAATAATCTTCGCCGGTAAAATAATACATGGTGGAATTAATAGCGGGATTGATAAGTTTTCCAATTCTCTTACCAGAAAGGATTTTAAAACCTAAAGCAATTGCCGCATTCAAATATTTTTCATCCTTGATATGATGAGCCGGAAGGATATCAGGGTTAGATGCCATTGTAAAAACCGAGCCCAATGATGAAAAAACGAATGGCTTGTCATTAGATAGTATTTCCTTTCGCTTATTTCTTCCAATTGTTTCATAGGTCAATATTGTTTCGCAAATAAACGGAAGAATATTGCCATTACGGATTGCCTTGTGTATGATTTTGAACTGCTCCATTCCGGGATGCGTGAGAGCTTTTTCAGGATCAACAACAAATTCGTAAACGTTTTTATCGAAGGTAATTTTCAGCGGATTATTCATTTGCAAGACAGTACAGGATTAAAATAGTATGGAACTTATTTCGTCATACTCAATATCTTCTTTATCCAGCATAATTTTTAGCCGGTTCAAGTCAATTTTAATCAACTTATCGCCTTCTATACTAAGTGAACTCTTGTGTTTAGTGAACAGGTAATTGGCAGAGTGCCTTGAAAGGCCCATATTTTGCAAAGCAATAACAATCGAATTACGGGTTCCGTACTCTAAAAAAGTGGCCCAGTTAGCTCCTGCATTTTGTTCACCTACTATCTCCACAAGGATTGTGTAATAAGTATTAAAATACTTTTCCAATAAGAATCTTAAAATATGCTCAATATCTTCAATGATATTGCCAATAAGAATATTGACATGTTTTTTGTTCTGCCTGTCAAATGGCTCCCGTTCATCTGGTTTAAAGCCTGTTTTTATATCCCGGGTATTATTATGGTAATAATCAATCGACTGGTTGATAATACTACTAAGTGCAATGCCGTTGATCCATTGATTCATAAGTGTAGCATAATAATCCAGTTGTGCCTTGCTTTTAAAATGCTGCTTCTCCTTGCTTTCCCATCGAAACAAATCGTACAGCTTATTAAGCCAGAGTTTACAGGCTTCATAATTTATTTCATTGGGATGTCTTATTGCCGGATTCTGCGCATTGTTTTTTAAATGTTGATAGACTTCATTTTGAATTCTGACGGAAATTGATTGATTAGCATTCAGAACAGAAGTTGGAACCTCAATATGGTTTGTTTTTTCTTTAGCCAGCACAATGATATTGTCCTTGTTGTCTGCTATTAATTTTTTGATTATTGCACTACTGTAATTCGCCCTTTCGATTTCTAAAGTGTCGATACTTATGATATTTGCTATATATGCCAATATCTCCCTCATGGCTTCTGACTCAACCCTTATATCCGGCGTTTCTTTAATGAATGCCTCAATCTTTTTTAACTGCTTGTCTATGTAATTTTCAATTGAGGGTTTCAGCGTAATATCCTTGTTTCTTTCAAGAAGCTCAGTATGCTTCCAATCTTTTTCAAACTCTTTTATACAGAAAATATTTCCAGCTAATTCGATTTTTAAACGCCCCTCACGTCCTGCAAGGTTCCAAAAATCAATCGGCATCAGTGTTTGCCTGCCATTTTTATCATTCAGAATAAATACATTCTTTGCAGGAAGATTGACTCCTTCTAATAAAGTGGAGGTGCAAAACACAAAGTTGATATCTGAGCTTTTGAAAAGCGTTTCGACTTTATTTCTTATTATCTGCGGAAGATTTCCGAAATGATAAGCAATGCCCTTACTCAGAAATTCGGCTAAATAATAATCTTTGTGTATGTATGATTTTATTTGGGTAATTGCTTTCTTTACAATTCTGGAAACAGTTATTTCATCATTATTATATAATTGAAATAACTCAGATGCTTTATCAACTGCCTGAAACCTAGATCCGCAATAGACAATATTGTTATCCAATTTCCCAATTTGCTTTATTATATCATACACACTACTCGCCTCAGTTATCAACGCCGGTTGAAAATCATAATTAGCAAAGTCAGTATGGTGTGTCACATTTTTTTTAAGTATGTCAATAAAAAAAAGGTTTTGTGAAACAGGAGATTCGATTGTCCTGTATGATTTTTTTTCGTCTCTTTTAAAAAGTTTCAAAAAGACTTCCGGGTTTGCCACATTGGGGGAGGCAAAGTACAGGTTGACAGACGGATTTATTCTCAATGTTTTTGCAATTGCATTGTAAGCCGTTATTGCCCGGGTGTCTTTCTCGGCTGCAATTTTATGCGCTTCATCCACAAATAAATACCCGATTGGAAGGTTTTGTTTTTGCGAAAGATAACTAAGCAATCTTTCCGGTGTTAACACCAATAAATATTGCTGGCTCTTTTCAGCAGGAATATCGGACACATTTGAATTGGTAACTACTTTATAGCCATAATGATCAAGAATGTCTTTTAACTCCTTGTTCAGATCAAGCGAAAATTGACTAATGAGTGCCCTAGTGGGAACCATTATGACTATGTTTTCAGGAGGGGTATTGCTAATTGCCTTCCGGATAAAAGATTTTATAATAAATGATTTACCCATCGAAGTCGGACCGGAGAAACTGAAAGATTTTGATCCGCTAATCTTTTTATATAATTCAAACTGCGAATCTGTGAAAATTAACCCATTGGTATCCGGGACAGCCTGGATAAACTCCTTCAAGGTTTTTTCAATATCCCTTTCATAAGGTAATTGCGCTGTATTGTGATTTGTGTTGGTTAAATAATCTATACCCGGAAAATTACCCAATTTGGCAAGAACAGAATGAGCAAATGTTTTGTAATGAGGATCTGTATGGTATGACCCATTTAATAAAGTGATGACATTGTATGCACAGTTCCGCGCTGTGGGATTTTTAGAATTTGAGAGTATATCAGAAAACCGAAGTATATCTTTTAATTCTTTTCTGGAAAGATAAGGTGTATGTCCGTTTTCCTGGAATACCACTCCACCCAATAGCCTGTTCGCTTTCAAATATAGTGTTTGAAAGTAGTCATCAGCCAGGGCTTCCAGTGCGAGGCGTTCAATCATTTTACCGGATGTATTAAATCTTCGATTATTTTTTTTCTTGTTTTATCCAATTCCATAAAAGGAAAAACGTACAGGTAGAACGTGTAATTGAATAGTTTATATTCAGTTATTTTCTTTTTAATGTGTACTTTCTTTTTTTCAACTTCCTCTTTAATGCGGTCCCTGATCAGCATTCTGAAATCGTCATTTTTCATCTTTTTTTCTTCATCCGAAACCACTATTTCAAAACCTGCAAATATTGCAAAGGCATTATCCTTTTGTATTGGTTCCGTGGTGTTAGCAGAAGGATATATAATTGACTTGACAAACTGATATACTTCTTCCGAAAGGGCTTCTTTGCATAATTGGGAATTTATCAGGCCCATTTCATAATCGATGTTATTCCTGTCCCTGTTAATGAATTCAAATATTGATTTGAACGCATTCGACAGTGAATCAGTTAACGAAGCTTCCAACTTTGATTCGCCGAAAATCAATTGAAATTTATTTGTATCGATCCGCAGCAGATGAATTCCGTCGGAACCTTTTACATAATCATTGGAAGATGTTTTAAGTTCAAGTTTGGTAAGAATTTTTGGAGCTTTCAAATGAGATTCTAAAAAACAAAACAATAAAATCTCGCCTGCTTCGCCATCATTTACTTTATAATCCCGTAACCTGCTTAAGGCTTTCGCATTCATTTCACCGTATCGCTTGTCTTTTTCAAAGTCCTGAAATTCCTTCCTGGAAAGCGAGAAAGAAATAATAGCATTGGAAAGTTCACTGACCAGGGCAGAATAGGAAAACTGGTTGTTTTCTATTTTTAGAATGCGAAGATTGAGCATGGAATGCGTATCCTCTACCTCGCATTCCATGTCATTGTGGAATAGGTCAAGAAATGAACTATTAATGCTTGTAGTTAAATCCATTTTCTCAGGCAAGGTCTTGTTGACCAACAAGATAGATTTTTTTTGGGGCAAAAGAAAGTATGAGAATAGATTATTATGCGTATTCAGAATTGTTGAAACACCCAACAGACCATAGAGAAACAGAATTTTACCTAAAATACTTTGAAAATGGAATTTACTATTTGTATAGATTTTGCGAGTCATTGCAAAGCTAATATACTAAAAAAATTAGTATATTACATCTAATCATTTTAGTTGCTTGTAAATGGTAATTATTTCGGTTTGATTACTTCAAAAAAAATCTCATCTTTCCCGATTTATAAACAATAAATATGGCAATCACACCACAACAAATAGCCCAGGCAAAACTTATACAAGATGCAGCAGTCGAGGATTTAACGCCAACTGTACGCTTGGTAGCGGGACCTGGCACCGGAAAATCATTTGTTATTGAAGGCAGGGTATCGTGGTTGATCCAGAACCAGCACATAACTCCAGAAAATATTATAGCCGTATCATTTACAAGAGCGGCTGCGAATGATTTACGAAGCAGGATCTATAAATTTGGAGCCACACAAGGAATTGGCAACATAGACAGAGTAAGAGTTTCGACTTTACATTCCCTGGCACTTTATATATTGAGAAGAACAGGGAATTTGGCGCAGTACCCCTCAGACCCGATAATATTGAGTGATTGGGAACTGGATAATGTTTTTGATATTGAGTTTAGCCGGGCCAACGGAATCACACCTACCCGTGCGAGCGAAATAAGGCGAGATCATGAAGCATTTTGGAGTACGGGTAACTGGAATCCTCCTAATTTGCCTGTTTTTCCTAATCCAATTACCCAACAGGAAAGACAGGCATTCAATGCATTTTATGCAGGTCGCACACAAGTATATTCATGCGTTTTACCTGGTGAAGTTATCAGAACTTGTGTTGATTCAACTGCAGGAGGACATATTGATCCGGTAGAAGTATTAGGCGTGGAACATCTTATTGTTGATGAAGTTCAGGATTTAAATCCTTGTGATTTCGAATTTATTGATGCGTTAATTCAACGTGGAGTCAGTGTATTTATTTCTGGCGACGATGATCAAAGTATTTATTCATTCAGGTATGCATTTCCTCAGGGGATACAAAGTTTTACGCAGACTTATCCAAATTCTTCTAGTCATGTTTTGAGTGATTGTTTTCGTTGCACAACAAATGTACTTGCTGCAGCAACAAACGTTATTAATTCATATCCTTCACAAAACAGGATTCCCAAGAATCTTGATTCGGTTTATGTAAATTCAGTGCCTCCCAATGCAGGTCTGGTTCTCGGCAAAAGATTTGATAACCCTCAACAAGAAATTGCATACATATCTACTACTTGTCTTGCCCTGATCAATAATGGAGTTTCTGCAAGCGATATAATGGTCTTGGTGGGAAATAAAAGAATGCTCCTTGATTCTATTTCACAATCCTTTACTCAAAATAATATTCCATATGATGCTAATATCCGTGACGAATTTAAAGATAGTATGCACGGTAAATTCCTTATAAGCTTGTTACGGATAATGGAGGATACAAATGACTATGTGGCTCACAGAGTACTTATTGGCGCTCCCAGAGGAATAGGATTAAATACGGCTGCAGGGATTACGGATAAAGTGATAAATAATAATTTAAATTATCGCTTCATTTTTTACAACCCCTTACCGGGTCAAGTCTTTTCGCCAAGAGAAGTAAGGGCTATCAATAAAGCGGTTAGTAATATTCAGATCTGTGGAAACTGGGCATTAACAGATACTTTAAATGTAAGAGCCGGAAATATAGATCAGATACTTTTGACAAATTTTTCGGCTGCCGAAGTAGCTGATTGGAGAACATACCTTGCATTGCTTCCACTTGAAATGACATTCCAGGAATTGAAAGAATATTTAGAAACAGATTCAGAAATTTCAAAAAGCAGAATATTAGCAACCATCGCAGAAAGGGTAAATCCTCAGGGTAATGTGCAAATAGCAAATCCTCTCGATAAAATTAAAATAATGTCTTTTCATTCCTCAAAAGGGTTAAGTGCCAAAATTGTATTTATTCCAGGTCTTGAAGAAGGAGTTTTCCCAACTCAAAGAGCACAACAGGCTGCAGGGCTTTTGTTGGAGAATGCAAGACTATTGTATGTGGCAATTACGAGAGCTAAAGCATGTTGTATTATGAGTCATTCAGTGAGAAGGACGATACAGGGTCAATATCTTAACATGGTGGCATCGAGATTTTGTCAGGCTACCGAGGTCGTATTTATTAACCAAGGTAATAATCAACTGACAAATGCTGAGTTAGGTGTTATAACGACTGCTATAAACACATTGTAAAACACAATGCGGACAACACATTCACTTGAAAATT
Source organism: Chitinophagales bacterium (assembly GCA_015654695.1). Classification (GTDB taxonomy): domain Bacteria; phylum Bacteroidota; class Bacteroidia; order Chitinophagales; family Chitinophagaceae; genus VBAT01. The sequence goes on from JAATGJ010000051.1 coordinate 25,334, forward strand.
TAAAACATTTCCATAATCAGGCGACGCAATTTTTTGCTTCGGAGCTTATGCTGCTGAAAAGCGCCCATCCCAAAATTAATGATGAGCGATTAGGGCAGGCAGCTACCCTTTTGATCAGTGCAGGGCAGACAGGCGCAGCCCTTCTCCAACTGGCCAACCAAACGAATACTTTTACGAGTCAGTCCGTAATGCTTGCCCGTTCCTTTATGGAAACTATTATCAATTTCTGCTATGTGGCTATATGTGATGAAAAGGAATACCGTGCATTCGTGCTTCACCCGATCTATAAACAATACCATAATGAAGGCAGCCCTAAAATGAAGGATGACCTCGAAGAGTTACAGGAAAATATCAAGAAACGCGAAGAGATGCAGGCAAAACTAAAGGAGAAGACTATCGTGCAAGAGGCATTGGCTATTTTTTCAGAAACAAAACCTGGAATGAACTGGACCAAGAAAAGATTAAGTGAGCGAATTGAGACTATCGAAGACTGGGGTAAAGTACTTGATGTATTTTTTACGATCAGCAAACTGCAATATTATTCAGACGCTTCTGAAATCCTGCATGGTTCCTTATATGGTTCTACGTATAGCATAGGCGCTTTTGAACCGGGATTTGATCCCAGAAACAACGAGGAACTTTCTAAAAGAACGTATAAAGACAGTACCACTATGCTCCTGCATTTGGGTATGCTAATCCATGAAGCCTTTACCCTGATAAACTACACCAATGAAATTAAAGATATCTGGGACCATTCCTTTCACAACAGGGGTACTGCCCTGAACTTATTATTCTATGTTATCGAAAAAAAGGGATTTGAACCTCAGTTACCTCAAACAGTCCTGCAAAGACCAATAAAGGAAAAAGAAGTAAGTGCAGGAGGGTTCCTAGTTAAAAAAAATAAATTTCTTTTCGGTAAACGATCCAAGAACAAAGACTGGGCACCCGGGTTTTGGGATATCGTAGGTGGGCAATCACTCAAGAACGAGCATCCGCTGATCACCCTGCAAAGAGAAACGTTTGAAGAAACCGGCGTAAAGGTCATCAATGCTGAACTAATGACTACTGCCGATGTCTTTAAGCATAGTAACGGAGAGATATTATTCAAGTACCATATTTATATGATCACGAATTTTAAGGGAAGGCCTATAAATAAGTCGAAAGAACATACGAAAATGAAATGGTTTACCCGTGAAGAACTGGATAAATTACCACTTGCATTACCTGAATATCTTAACCTGATTGATGAGTGGCTTGAACGAAAAGCTGGCAGGTAAATTCTTAGTATACAAAAGGGTAAACAAAACGAGGTGAAAGATCCGTGATGGATAAAATACTTAATCCTATTGTGACTTTCATCAAATATTTGAGGAATAATAGTTGTCCCAGGTCGCCAAGACGTTGAAGAATATTTAAAATGTGCAATATGACATTATTGCCTGACCCTTGCTATAGTCAATTGAACAAAATCAATTTAATTCTCCATTTAATAACCCAATATCTACACAATAATAAGTGACTTATTAACAAGCGTTTGCAATGGCCATTAAGTATTACCACATTTAACTATATTTAACATCCACCATGCTGCCTCCAAATTATGTGGCTAAAAATTAATTACAATAAGGGCCTTTTTGAACACGAACTATTTCAAGCCGGAACGATTTCCGTTGAATTGACCGATAGCCCTGCTGCACCCATTACCACCGGTGATGCTTCCATCCGCCTCAGTAAAATATTTCCACTGGTAGAAGGAAATTACTTGGTGCCGAAGCTTGAATCGGCGACCATATATTTTTTTGAATTCGTCAATGCATTTAGGATTTTGGGAAGGATAAAACAAATCGCCTCACCGGAATTATCAGCGTCCGTTTATTGCTCGTGCGGCACCCCCTCTGTTATACTTATCGCAACCTGTTCTAAAATAGAGGAGGAATTTTTTAAATTAGAAATTGATAAGCCCAGGGCCACTGAAAAATGGCTGCTGGAATACAATAAAATATCATCCATTGATGCAAAACCGTTTGATTCCGGAAGCAGTAAGTTTCCGGTGTTAGTTAACTACAGCGAACTGCCGCTAATTATCCGGACAATCATCGATGAATTTGCCATTACTTCAAAGATCCTGGAATCCAAAATGGATCATACCGATGAGTACAGCGTCGGTAACCTGAACAGTTTGATTAAAATAGTCAATATATTTATCAGGGAATTAAATTTCCTGGCTACCCTTGAAGGAGATGTCCCAGAAACTTTTTACACCCGCGATAAGAACCGGCTGGCTGAACCCCTAGAAAACCAGATACTCCGCCAGCAGATAGTTGACCGGCTTATCCAGATAAACTCGTCTATTTCTTACGTATCTACGCAAACCTATTCCGGTTCCATTCCCATCCTAGAACGGCGGAGCCTGATACGACGCAGCAGCCTGCTTGGCATCGGAAGCGCCATTAAGGCCTTAAACAGGATCGTAGATTATATCGAAGAATCTTTTGCTCTAGTCAATTACCTGGAGATCATCACCAATATTATGCATACGTCATTGCCGTTGCCGGGAATGAGCGGCATGCTGCATTCGAGAGCAGAGTGGTATAAAAAGAATATTGATACATTCACTTGCAGAATTGAAACCGAAGAGAATATAAAAAAACTCGCATATTTCAGCTCGCGGCAGGCGTACCGGGAGAGTGAATATTCCATTACCGCTTCGCTGAATTCAGTGCCTACGGGCCTTTCACTGGAGTGGACATTGATGACCATCACCCATGAAATGCTGCATTCTAATGTTCGGCTAATACTCACGGCACTGTTTTACGAAGAGGAAAATTCTGAAGTGGAGAATTACCAGAGGTTTTATTCGCTGTACGAACAAAAGATTCTTGGCAGGCCTGTGAGCGAATACACTATGATCAATTCGGTGAGAGAAGCTATTTTTACCTATTGTTTACGAAGTCTGGTTTTCGGATCATTAACAAGTAAAAGAGAGTATAAACCGAGTTATGAAACGAAAGGGGCGGACGTTTTCTTGGTAAAGTTTGATGATTTCTATGCAAGCTTTGAAAGTGAATACAGGAACCTGAATGAAATATTCGTGCATGTGCTTGACCTGCATTATTTCTACGGGGGAAGGACGGCCAAATACATTCCAATCATATGGTGTTCCTGGTCGGCAGTGCCACATGTGAATGCTGACATAAGGCAGTATATTCTGAGAAGCCTTCTGGCCATTGCCTCAAAGATCGATCAGGAGCCGTTTGAGCGCTGGAACTTTGCCATTCAAGAATTCAAGGATATTATTCACCAACATTGGGATATCATGAAAAATATTCCATTGATTGCAAGGGTGCTGGCAGAACTGAAGGATACCGAAAACCTGAAGAAATATTACTGGGGGCCGTTTAAGAATTCGCTAATAATTGTAGATTTAGCAATAGATATTTTTTATTCCAAGAAAATACGCGGCAACCTTTGGAATGACGAAAATATCACGGTCGAAGAAAATGATGATAAATCGGAAGGGGAGTTCAGCTATGATTCCCCCATGGATTTTATTGATGCGGCGGTCAACTGTCCGATCCCTTACCTGTTTGACCGCATGATCCGTGTCTTAAATAATAAAGGAAACTTGGAAGATGTGGAACGATCAACTGCTTTGACATTTTTGGCAATTAATTCAAAATAAAGTCAAATGATAGACCTTCATTTAAAATTGACTGCGCGATACTATCACTTTGTTGCCCTCAGTGGCGGGAAAGATGTATTAAAGAAAGACTTCCTAAAAGCACATCGCATTACGGAAAATGGCAGTCAGAAAATTGACACCAATTGTATCATTTACCAGTTCAATTACGAGTCGGATAAACAGTATTACCGGCCGGAGATGATCAGTAATCCCAGGGCCAAAGGGCCTTTCAATTTTGACCTGCTGCTGATTGAGCAACCACAGTCGGGTATTGTTTTGTTGGGTTTCCCTTTCCGGAGCATGACCTTAATACTCATGTCATCGCTTGAAAAAGATTACCGGGTGTTGTCTAAAAGTAATTTTATTAAACCCGACCTGCTGAAACTGATCAGGGCCAATCACCGAAGGACGGACTTGTATTTTAACGATAATCATTACTGGCTGGGCGGCGTCTTCATAAGCCTCACCGGAGACTCTTTTCTTTCTAATGTGAAATTGGCAGGCGACAAACCGCTCGACTCTGATATTTATAAAAATTACTTCAAAGAAAAACTTTCCAAGGAAGGAACGAAAAGCGGGCTGGAAAAATGTCTGCTCAAATCTAAAGTTCCACTCGATAAAGATGTAAAGGATGTAACCGTAACCTCCACGATCCACATTGATAAGTTTGGTAATTATAAAATCTATGTCCAGAACAAGGGAAAGAACCTTGTTTCGATGCCGGCCACTTTTGATTTCTTAAAAAATCTTGAATGCCTAGTGCAAACACCCAAGAACCCGGTCTTTCATATTTCAACTGAAGAGCAATGAATTTTAAACACTTGATGGACGAGACCTTCGCGATTGACTTCCTCGCTGATTACCTGTCGGACGGAAGTCTTGTCTTATTTCTCGGAGCTGGAACTTCCCGTGGTTTCGGGTTGCCGGACTGGCTGACATTTGCCAACGGTCTGCGTGAAAAAGCTGGACTGCCACCAATCACAAAAGTAGGCACTCCGGAAGATCTGCAGAACGGTGTTGATGAAGCCCTTGACATCATCGGGGAAGATTCGGTCAAGCGTTTGGCCTATACCAAGGAAATATTATACCCGGATCTTGGGGAATTAAAAATGACACTTGCCCTGGACCATCATCTACTCGTCGCCCTTTCTTCCCTATTGATGGGCAGTCGGCGCGGGCATGTAAACAGGGTTGTCACTTATAATTATGACAGCATGCTGGAATGGTTCCTGATGTTATTCGGCTTCGAGGTGAATTCAATCAGTTCACTCCCTGCTATGGAGGGATCAGAAGATGTGCGTATCTATCATCCCCATGGATTTGCCCCTCACCCCTTACTCGGCATGAAGGATAGTTCAACCTTGGTACTAGGATTGCAGGATGCAAATATTAAGGTTGGTGACCGGGTAAACCTTTGGGTGGAAAAGGAGCGCCAGATGATCGAAACTGGGATGCCCCTTTTTATCGGAATGTCGGGGCATACGCTCTCCGACAGGGCTATCGGTACCACAATCTCCTCAATAGCAAAGAGTTTCGGTGATACGCGCCCTCTTGGCCTCTGGATTTACCTGGGTGATTTGCCCAAAGAAAAGGAGGCCGAGTATTTGCGTAACAAGATCGTACCCATCGTCATAAAGAATCCTGTAAAGATCCCAGAGTTTATACTGAAAATTGCCCAGAAAGCCCTTGAAAAGCAAAAAAAAACCAAATAATTTACCTTTCAAAGAGACGCAAGCTTATCTTTGCACTCCCAAAAATGAAGCTTCTAAAAGTCATAAGAAAATTCGAGCGATTTAACTTCCAAGGTGTTCCTGAAGGACCCGAGCTGTCTTTCGAGCGGGATAGTCATACTCAGTTTACAGAACGCCAGACCGGCAAGTCGGTGACTTCGTTTTCAAACGAAATCGACTACGACAATGCAAAAGTTATCGGAAAGATCGTGGACGATTTTGAAAATAAAGTGGAAACATTTATTAAAGCCGAAGAAGAAAAATAACAGACTTTTGTTATCACTATAATTCAAGTAATTGATTATATGATTGTACAAGTGTGTGATAAACTTTGCAATGTGACGTAATAAATTTGTCGACGTCCTTTAGGAGTTTACTGATGTCGATGTGATAATTTTCATCGCCATCATGTACAAGGTATTCATCCGGATTAAGATATTGTAATTGATCAAGGAGGTGCTCCTCTTTCAGATGTTTAAAATATTTTTTTTCGAGCTTGAATAAATCGTGCTGATATCCGTTAAAACCATAACGGCAAATAATTTCCCCCATTGTTCAGAGTCGCCTTTCCCGTGTTCCGCAAAACAATCGTCTAATGTCTCATTGATAAAGTATGCCTGGAAGATACAGCCATACACAGATGATGAGAGAAAGGATGTCAAACATTCAACGGGCGGAATATATTCTTTATCATCTTTGCGATTTACTGTCGTTTTACCCTCAAAGTAATTACCGTTAATTGCTGACTAGTAAATTAAAATTTCTCTGGTTCCTGTCCACTATAGTTCCTATAATTTATTTCCTGTGCTATATAATGACCTGCTTCATGCCAGAAGACGCGATGTAAATCTTTCATGTAGGTATTCTATTATAGTTTAACTAAAAGGTATGCTATGAATAATGTCTGAATTACCTTAATTTGAAGGATGGAAGTTTTTAAAAAAACAAATTACTGAAATAGAAACATTTTTTACTAAAGTAAATCTGCCATCATCAGTGTAACTTGATACAGCCATCTGAACGTGCTGCGAAATAACGGCGATAAACCGATATCTGAAGTGTTTAATTCACGGTTATTATGAAGGTATTGAAAAAGCTGGTATCTGATTTCCTCCCGGCTGAGCTACTAAAATTAATAAACCATTCATTAGCCACCGCGATTGAAATACCCTATCTGCTTTACGCAGCCCCGTTGTTATGACTTGTTTGGCCGGCGGCTGCATACCAAACAACGCACATGTACGGGATGGGTCTTTCACTATTTTTTTGGATTATTGGTTTGTTCTTTTATATTCGGGGTTAGCGATGCCTGCTATCACCTTATCAGAAAAGTAATTAAAGAAGATCGCCAGGATCTATGAAGTAGTGAAAAACTATTTCAACAGCCATCTTTCCTTTGATCATGTTGCAGCGATGCACCTGATGCCCCTGTTTATCCGCCATGGAATTTTTTGAAGAGCTGATCAATCGTTTTTCTGAAGATGTAGACCTGGCTATTGACGGGGAATACCTGGGTTTCGGCAGCGCGATCAGTAAAAGTAAAATCCATAAATTAAAAAAAGCAGCCCTCGTTACCAGCTCTATAAAATTTTCGGACAAATTCATAGCAGTTTGAAGTATTTTTTCTAACTTTAGAATGCTCTTTACATGTAGGTGAGTAATTCGGTGAGTACGATAATGCTGATCTTACAGACTATTGATAACTAATTATATAGGGAGGCTGTTCGAATCCTGTCTTCCCGACTAAACTGGACAAGGCAGCAGAAATGCTGCCTTGTCCAGTTTTTATCGTCCTCTGGAATGCAGTTCAGATGCGGGATTTGTTCAAACCACTTCCTGATTGTTATGGTTCGAAATGTCTCAGTTTTGAAGTTATAGCTAATGCCATCCGGGAAAACTATCTTCTGGAATTTTTCTTTTATGCTAAATCCTGCAGAACTCCATACGGTAGCGAGTTTCAGCGAAAAATCAACAACCCCGTCAAAGTGATTTTTGAGGTTCGAACTATCAAGCGGGGTATTGACTAATAATTCTTCGATTTTCGTTTTTTCTCCTGCCAGTTTACCTCTCAATTTTTCATACACTTCTGTGGGCATTTCACTATCCAAGTAATATTTTTCTTCAACAGAATCTATTTTCTTTTGGACTTCGGCGAGGTTGTCTATCCAGGCAACACAGGGATTGAATGTTAGCTTGCTTGTAACTTCAGCAGGTTCAAGTGCTTTCTTTAGCAAATTACCTCAGCCAAAAACTCAAACAGCAAAAAGAGAAAGCATACTGGCAATGACAGATAAGGATTGAGACATTATCGGACAACTTTATGCCTGAAACTGCCTGATAATTCTTTAAGCAATAAGCCATGACGGACCTATTCTCTTAAAAACTTCTCTATTTTCATATCCCTTAGAATGAATAAGTTCGCCTTTTCGCAAATTAGCTCTGCCAAGTTAATGCTTCGAAAATTATTACATCGGCTAATTCTAATTTCTCGGGTTTCATTCTTTGAATAAGAACACACACACAACTTATACAGGATAAACCGCAGGAAGTACCGATTCTCCCCGACAAATAAATTTCAAGTTAAGAATTGACTAGTTCACGGTGGACTTAGTCCATTTAGATTTTTAGAGATTGTTCACACCTTCATTTCGGAAATACTTTTACTAAAATGTATTGTAAAAATCTAAAAAACTATAACAATGGAAAATTATCAAGAAGAGTTGTCAATAGCAACGATCAAGTCGGCGGAAGAAATCAGTTTCACTAATCCCGAAAAAGTACAGTACACGGGAAAAACTCACACAACAGGTGGCCGTGATGGTGCATCCCGCAGTTCTGATGGCCGGCTGGATATCAAGCATTCGATTCCCGGAAAATCGGGCAATGGCACCAATCCTGAGCAGTTATTCGCCGCCGGTTGGTCTGCTTGCTTCATTGGTGCTATGGGGATTGGAGCCATGAAAATGAAGGTTAAACTTCCGCCTGATACTGCAATTGATGCCGAAGTAGACCTGTGTAATATTGATGGTAATTATTTTCTCCAGGCTCGTCTCAACATTAGTCTTCCGGGTTTGGACCGTGAAGTAGCGCAGGCGCTGGTGGAGTTTGGGGAACAAAATTGTCCATATTCTAAAGCCACACGTGGTAACATAGCCACCCGATTTTATCTGATTTAATCGTTTTGCTGTTCGTTATATGCGACGCACCGGAATCTAAAATTTAAAGACTAAATATAAAAGCAATGAATGATTTATTAAACCTCTCAATTACTGCACAGGGTGGTCTTGATCAATGGAGAAAATTTTATACAGTATCGGCCCATTTGCTGGTAGGTGGAGTATTATGGGGCATGAAAGGACATGAGGGTGTTATAGATGAAGTAAATGTGAAAGTTAACCTTCTTGAACAAAAGACATCACATATACCAGGCGACGCCTGGCATACGGTTTATACACCGGATAGAATTGCAATTGAAACAGGCAGCGGGGAACTTATTGAAGAATTATATAACCCACGGTCATCTTTCAAAGATCATGCATGGGAAACAAAATGGAGCAACTTGCAATTAGCTTACTTTTCAGGGTATGCTACCTGGAACTATTTTAATACCCCGTTCCAATTTGCACGACCAGGTTTTGAGATAAATGAGATTGAATCCTGGATTGAAAACAATGAAACATGGCGGCGTTTAAAAGTGAAATGGCCAAA
>JAATGJ010000156.1 GCA_015654695.1 Chitinophagales bacterium
GAAATCAAAAGAACTGGCGCTCGCAGCGAAGATTGATGATTATGTGAAGTTGAATGATAAGTTGCTGGCGAGTTTGAAATAAGAAACCGCCCAAACCTCTCCTCCAATTGGCGCAAGGCTTACGAAGAGTAAAATAATGTACAAATAGCTCCGTTACACCGGGGCTATTTCTTTTTTTGGATGAGTAGCTGGTAAAAATTTATTTAATAAAATGGCGAAGAAGATAACGCCAAATGCGCCAATAGGATTTAACCAAAGAAAACCCATTTTAAAAACAGGCGGACTGGTTTTGGTAAAAATGAATACAGTTAATACCAATAGCTCTGCCAATACAGCTCCCCAGAAGACTGCATGGCTGTTCTTAATACTCTTAAAAAAGAAAGCTACTAAGAATACACCGAGTATCACACCATAGAATAATGAGCCAAGTATATTCACCGCTTCAATAAGGCTGTTGCCGATATTATAGGTAAACATGGCCACCACGATGCAGAATACGCCCCATAGCAATGTATATTTTTTAGAAAGCCGGTATTCGTCCTCACAACTGTCTTTCTTTTTGGTAAGCCTCCGGTGAAAATCCACCATGGAGCAGGAGGCTAATGAATTAATAGCGGCTGCAATACTTCCCCAGGAAGCAAGAAAAATGATAGCGATCAGTAAACCCACCAATCCTGCCGGCAAATGATCTACTACAAAGCGGAGGAAAATATAATTGGTATCATTATCATCTCCCTTTACTTCTTTAGAACTGATCCAGCCCTTTACTTTTTTTCGTAAACTGTCCGATTGCTTTTGCAATGACTGCAACTCAATGGTTGATTCATCAATGGCTTTTATTTCTCCTGCGTCCATTACTTTAGCAAATGTGGTAACAGTGGCCTTTTTTTGCTCAGCAATATTGTCATACTGCTGCTGTAACAGCAGGAAAGAATCTTTATAAACGGAACGTTCCAGTTTTTTTACCTGCACATCATTGAAAAAGACAGGCGCATTATTGAATTGATAGAAAGTAAATACCAATACCCCTATGAGTAAAATTAAAAACTGCATGGGCACTTTTACAAACCCGTTCATCAGCAAACCCATCCTGCTTTCTTTTACTGATTTCGCGGTCAGGTATCTTCCGACCTGTGATTGGTCTGCGCCGAAATAAGAAAGCGCCAAAAAGAAACCACCAATTATGCCACTGAGCAGATTATACTGATCGCTCCAGTTGAACCCTTTTTCTGTAATACCAGTTGTTATTACATTCAGCTTACCCAATTTACCGCTAACCTGCAACGCATCCGCAAAACCTATATTGGCCGGCAGCATATTCACTACCATATAAGCGGCAAGAAACATTCCAATGAAAACAATGATAAGTTGTAATTGTTGTGTGTAAGCAACAGCCCTGGCTCCGCCTGTCATGGTATAGATGATGAGCAAGCCGCCCATAAATAAGTTTGTCCAATAGATATTCCAGTCAAGTAAAGAAGAAAGAATAATGGAAGGAGCAAATACGCTGATACCGGTGGACAATCCCCGCGACAACAAAAACAACAAGGAGGTAAGTGTTCTTGTCTTGCCATCAAACCTTGATTCTAAATATTCATACGCTGTATATACTTTTAATTTGCTGAAAATGGGAACAAAGAAAACACAGATCACGACCATCGCAATAGGGATCCCGAAATAATACTGAACAAACCGCATTCCATCCGTATAAGCTTGGCCGGGTGCAGAAAGAAAAGTGATAGCGCTGGCCTGTGTCCCCATGATACTTAGCAGTATCAGCCCCCAGGGCATGCTGCGGTTGCTGAGAAAATAACCATCAAGGTTGCGGGAAGTACGGCTCTTATATAAACCGTAGGCAATGATGGCAAGCAAAGTAACAACCAGTATAATCCAATCGAGCTGGCTCATGCAAATCGTTTCGTAAACAATGAAAATAAAATGATCAGTACAATAAGGAACAGGATCACCAGCACATACCAGTAATTCCAGTTTTTGAACAATGGCGCTTTATCGTTATCCTGTGTTTGCATATAATTATTTCCGGGTCGAGCGAAGCCATCCAAGAGCTATAATTGCCCCGCCAATGACCATGCCCAGCAGTATCCCAAGCCTCACCCTCTTTATTAATACACCTACTACCAGTCCAAGTATAATGGCTACGATAAAAGCCATCTCGCCTCTCCTGGTACTCGGTTTTCTTTCTGTACTCATTAAATTTGTTTTAAACCTCACCCCAAAGCCTCTCCAAAAAAGAAGATATTAGAACCTGTTGATCAAAAAAAATTCCACTTAGCAGAGTCTCCGAAAGTCCTCCCGATAAATCGGGAGGATTTAGGGGAGGCCGTTTCTAAAATCCTTTTTTCCTGTTCAATGCAATAATATTCGCCAGTAACCTGTATGCACCAGGTACACCCGCCGGTAACTCACGAAAGAAAACAATCCCCGTATAAACAAATATCCCTTTACCATATTTCGCTATGATCAAACTTCCATCATCGGGTTTCTCCCCGGGATCATTCATGGATAGCACGGTTTCAAATTTTGTGCTATCCCAGGCCGCAGCGTGGTAAATACTTCTTTCCTGTATCCATCCTTTAAAATCATCCTGTGTTATTTTATTAGGAAAATTAAATACAGGATGCTCCGGTTTTAAAAAACTCACAGGAGCATTTTCGTCAGTTATCCTGTTTCTGGATACATTAAAATTATATGGCCCCATTTTAGCACGCACCGGGCCGATATTACTGCTGGTGTTATATTGAACGATCAGGTTGCCGCCATCATTGACGTATTTCATCAGCTTATCATAATAGTTATTCATCCATTCATTCGTGTTGTATGCCCTGACACCGGTAATGATCGCATCGAACTGCTGTAAATTATTTCTTGCAAGTTCTTTGTCAGTCAGCAGGGTTACATCATAACCCATCTGTTCCACTGCTTCAGGAACTTTATCACCGGCGCCAATAATATAACCTATCTTCTTTCCGTATGTCTTCAGGTCAATAAAAAGGGTCTTCAGGCCATCAGGGAAAAAATATTTTATGGATGGTATATGATCATAGTTAATAGCTCTTACAGAAAGATAATAAGAAGTTGAATCATCCTGTTGCGCATACGCATAAGCCACATCTTTATCGTCAGAACGGGTATAGTATTTTTCAATTTCATTTTTCTGTGCCGCTGTAATGGTTTTTTTCTTTAAAAGAGAGTCCAATTGTGAAAGCAATCTTTTCTTTTCTTTATTGCCGGATACCCGGGCGGAATTATTTATAGTAAACGAAATATGCCCTGATTGTAGTTTATTATACCCTAAAGTATCTTTTACGGTAAGAAGCGTATCCCTGGTCCTTAAAAAATAATTTATATTCTTCGGCAACTTTTTATTTGCATTTACCTGCATCTCCACTTCTTTTTCCTGCAACAGGTTATTACGAAACAGTATCAAAGAAGGGGAACTCATAACAGTAGCGCCGGGGATCACAAATACAGGCTGATATAACTCTCCTTTCACCGGATCAGTAAACCGGTACTTCACAGGCTGCTCAAAATCAAAATCCTGTTCTTCAATATTCAGCCTGATATTGACAGTATAGCCTGCGTCCATATCAGCCTGTCCTATTTTTTGCTGGTCTGGTACGTTGAAATAACCTTCTTCCATTTTATTGACCAGCCAGTATGGCTGGGTAATGGGCTTACTGGCCGGGACAAAGAATGCTTTTCCAAATAAGATATTCCTGTTCTTCTCCAATGGCAGATTGAATGTTGAATCAAATGCATCAACGGAAATATTTTTTAGTATCGCGCTGGCTCCAAGGCGGTTATTTAATGAAAAATTGATCAGGATCGAATCAGTCTGTACAACAAATTGCTCTGAAGACGTTGCACTGATAAATAACCCGCTGCATTGGCCGATCAGTTGCTGCGTTTCTTTCATCTTCTGCATTTTCCAGTAACCATCGGGCAGTGTTTTTAATAACTGGTATAAGGCTTCCAGTTCTTTCACAGAGTTTTCAGGATGCAACAGCTCAAATGAGGAAGCGATCTTATTTATTTTCTTTTCTATTATATCACCTCCCTGCACTCTTTTCCAGCCAGCCTCCACGCCATTCATTATATCATCTGACGGTGCATCTCCCCCTGTATTTTTAAAATATTCCAATGCCTCCCCTCTTGAGCCAGCCGAACCAAAACCCTGGCTCTTATGATTGCTCCGGCTGATAGCCGCTATCTCACCATAACTTTTTCCCAGCAAAGGATTATAACCACCCACATCAAATTTGAATTGATCAGCGCTTGTCAGGTTAGTACCCCCGAAATTGAAAGAATTCCAGAGAATTCGTTTGGCCTGCCACACTTGTACATATTTTAATTGTTCAGGAAAACGGGTTGGATCAGCAGCTGCGGTAAACGCTTCATTCGCTAAAATAGCTGAAGCAGTATGATGGCCATGACCACCTTCACCCGTTGTCGGGAATCTTGTAATGATCACATCAGGCTGAAACTTCCTGATCACCCACACCACATCACTCAATATTTTTTCTTTATCCCATTTGGTAAAAGTCTCCTGCGGGTTTTTAGAATAACCAATATCAATAGCACGGGTAAAAAATTGCTCCCCGCCATCTACTCTCCTGGCAGCTAATAATTCCTGTGTTCGTATCAATCCTAATTCAATTCCCTGTTCATCACCGATAAGATTCTGGCCGCCATCACCCCGCGTCATGGATAAATAACCGGTACGATATAATTTATCCTTCGAGAAATAAGTAATAAGCCTTGTATTTTCATCATCAGGATGTGCTGCTATATATAAAACAGAACCCAGCACATTCAGCTTTCGGATAGCGAGATACATATCGGCTGATGTCCAGCTTTGGGGTGCCTGGGAGAAAACAGGAGACGCAAAACAAAAGGTGGAAATAAAAAAGAGTATAGTTTTTCTCATTCCTTCAATTATTCAGCGAATATAACAGCTATTTATTTAGTGTTTCAAACCGCCGGTACAAAAAAACGATCCCGCCTCGTTTCAAACGAGACGGGATCGTAATCTTTACTAACTCTTAACAAACAATAATCAGTTCTTCGTTTTTGGATCATTATCCTTATTCACTTTCTTGCCTAATTGTTCCAGCAATTGTAATCCAAGCAAACCACTGATACCCCCGTTGGCTCCATCACCGCCACCACTGATCAATACATCCGGCATGATCTTCACATTCTGATTGGCGATAGACTCCATCACTTTCAATTGTGTAAAATTATCACCGCCCATAGCGTCAACAGAAAGCTTGTATGATTCCGCATTGGATTTACCAATGGCCAGTATCTTTTCCGCTTCCGCGTTACCGGTCAACGATATTCTCTCGGCTTCAGCTTTTGCCAGCAATTCAATTTGTTCCGAATTCGCTTTTGCCAATACCCGTATTTTTTCCGCATCACCACTTGCCAGTAATTTTAAACGGTCTGCTTCAGCGGTTGATTGAAGCCGCACACTATTCGCTTCACCGGTTGCCTTTTTTACTGAAGCATCAGCGATACGTTCCGCGATCAATACACCCTGGTCGGCTTTTACGATCTCTTTTTGTATTTCCGCGATAGCTGTTTCTTTTTCCAGGCTCTGCCTTGTTTCCTGCGCTTTCTTCTCCGTTTCGTAAGTGATCTTTTGTTCTTCAGCCAGTTTACGATCTGTCAATGTTTTCATCAGGCTTTCTGGCGGAACAATGTCGCCGATCAGCGTATCTACTCCATAAACATTGTATTGTTCCAGTACTCTGCCGATATGTTCCTTGGCGGACATCTGTCTTTCTTTACGTGTACCCAGGAAGGCTATCACATCGCTATCCTGTGCACTATTACGGAAATAGTTACCGATAGTCGGCTCCAGCACCTGGCTCACCAGGTTATTCATATTACCGAAGCGGGCAATCACTTTCGGCGCTTCAGTTGTTGGTATGTGAATGATCTGTGACACGTCAAGATTAAAAGGGAAACCATCCTTACTACGTACAGTAATGGTGGAAAGATTCTTATCGAGTTGATGTGATTCACTTCTTGCACTCGCCCAGTTCAATACAAGGTTAGTGGTAGGCACCAGTTCCACTTTCATGATATACGGATTGATGGGGTATTTACCGGGACCTAATGGCTCGGCCCAAACACCTTTGAATCCTTTGGCAATAATATTACCATGTTTGAATTCCACACCGCTTAAATCTTTACCCTCTTCACCTACATAAGAAATAACAACACCTACATGACCAATGGCTATCTCCGTCATCTTAACCATCTCCAGTTTAGCGAACCAGGGATTAAGGAAATAAGAACCGGCGAGTATCACCTGTTCCTGTAATCCTTTTAATCCATCACTTTGCAAAAATTTGTCAGCGTCCTGGAATTTGTTATGCCCTTCAATGATCTTACCGGCGATCTGCCCTTCTTCCAGCGGTTTACCTTCCGCTGTAGTTACTATACCTACGGCATTGTCCGGGATCATTGTCATATCTGTTAACTCCAGTTCAAACAGAAAAGTATTGATACGGTAAGAACCCGGAGCAATAATAGCGGTCTGTCGTCCCTTACGTCCGCCATTTTTTAAAAAGGCTTCCGCATCCTGGAAGGAATCGCAATCAACTTTACGGCCTAGTATCCGCCCGGTTTCCAGTTCTATGCCATCTTTGGCCAGCACTAATCCTATCTTACCGGTAGGAATAATAACAAAGGGTTGAAAATTGACAGAGTATTGCCATATCCATTTCCCGAAGTAAACACCCGGCGCTAATGTTTGCGCCTGGAAACCTGCCTCACCACTGGTAGCAATGATGCGGCCTTCCGGTAGTTCCTGCTTACCAAAGAGTACAAATTTTTTGATAACAAGCCCGATCTTATCTTCCGGCACTATGACGAGCCCGAAGAAAACACGCAGGATGAATTTGTAAAACAATAAAATAAATAAGGGGATGCCGATGATCATTCCCCAGCGGATCAAATCTTCTTTTTCCATGATGGTTTAATAATTAATGATGATAAAAATATTTGTTTAATGCAGATACGGGCTGCTGCAGCAACCAATGATGCTAACAAGTTGTAAACAAGGCGCAGCTTTTCACTACAGCTGTTATGAAAATAGCCACAGTTTCAGGCTAAACGATCCTGTTTGGCTTATCGTTTATTTGTCAGATAATCGCGGGAGGTGAGGTATTATAGATCGTGAATTTAATTTCCGATTCAATAGAAGAAAAATGCCAATGATCAGATTCCATGGTGGAAGTAATTGAGAAAGTAAAATTATAGAAAAAGAAAACACCACTGGGAAAAATCATTGCAACAGCATTACGAAAAGGCAATTATCTTTATAACCGGTTCAGTAACATGACAGCTTTAGTCTTATCTTTTTATAGACAACTCACTTTAAACCCCGGGTTCGTATGATGCGAAACAAGTATTGGCTTTATTTAATATTCTTTATATTTCTTTCGTGCAAAACTTCGCAGAAGAACAACAATAGTTCCATCTCTATTGATCCGTATAAGTATACTATTCAAAAAAGCACTATCGCGGAAAACGGCGCTGTTGTTTCCGCTCATCCGCTCGCCAGCAAGGTAGGTGTTGAAATATTGAAAATGGGTGGCAATGCGATTGATGCCGCAATCGCTACTCAACTGGCATTAGCGGTTGTTTATCCGCAGGCAGGAAACTTAGGTGGCGGCGGATTTATGGTAGCAAAGCTGGGAAATGGAAAAGAGATCGCTATTGATTACCGGGAAATGGCGCCGGGTTCCGCTCATCGTGATATGTATATTGATTCTGCCGGTGTCGCCAGGACCGATAAAAGCCAGGATGGTCATTTATCAAGCGGTGTACCCGGAACAGTCGCTGGGTTGTTTGAGTCAGCGAAGTATGGTAAACTATCTTTTGATAAACTGATACAACCTGCCATTGACCTGGCCGAAAAAGGATTTACTATCAGCGAACGGGAAGCAAGGTCATTAAATACGTTGCAGGATGAATTAAAACAATTCAATACGGTAACGCCTGTGTTCATAAAAGAAAGTGGATGGAAAGAAGGTGATACACTGGTGCAAACCGATCTTACCCAAACATTAAAACGAATAAAGGAAAAAGGCGCTGCCGGTTTTTATGAAGGAGAAACGGCGAAGCTGATCGTGGAAGAAATGAAAAGAGGTAGCGGTATTATTACATCCAGCGACCTTAAAAACTATACAGCAAAACTGCGTGAGCCGCATACATTTGATTACAAAGGGTACAAAGTATTGGGCATGCCCATGCCGAGCAGCGGAGGTATATTACTTCACCAGATGATGAAAATGATCGAAGAAAGGAATATCGCTTCCATGGGTTTTCAGTCAACACAGGCAGTACAACTGATGACGGAAGCTGAAAGAAGGGCTTATGCTGATCGTGCCGAATACATGGGCGATGCGGATTTTTATAAAGTACCGGTGGATATGATTACCCATCCTGTGTATTTACAGGAAAGAATGAAAACCTATGATCCTGCAAAAGCTACACCGAGTACAATGATCAAACCGGGGATTTTGATAAGAGCCGAAAGTAAAGAGACTACTCACCTGAGTGTAATTGACAAAGAAGGTAATGCCGTTGCCGTAACTACTACATTGAATAATTCTTATGGTAGTAAAACAGTAGTGGGCGGTGCGGGATTTTTTCTCAATGATGAAATGGATGACTTCAGCATTAAACCCGGCGTTCCGAATATGTACGGTGCGGTGGGCGGTGAAGCCAATGCCATCATGCCCGGAAAAAGAATGCTAAGTTCTATGTCACCAACTATTGTATTAAAAGATAATAAACCTTTCCTGGTGGTCGGCACGCCGGGAGGAACTACTATTCCCACATCTGTATTTCAAACTATCGTCAATATCATCGAGTTTAATATGAGTACGGAAGACGCGGTGTATAAACCAAAATTTCATCATCAATGGTTGCCGGATACACTGGCCATTGAGAAAGGTTTTCCGCAAATGGTGATTGACTCCATGCAAAAAATGGGTTATCATTTTTATGAGCGGGGTGCGATAGGCAGAACAGAAATCATAAAAGTTTTAGCAAATAAAAAGTTTGAAGCTGTGGCAGACAATCGCGGAGATGATGATGCGGAAGGATGGTAGACCAGCCCGGAGTCGTGTGCCGTGTTTTCATTTTTACTTTTGAATTAATCTCAATTTATGAGTATAGGGAAAGAATTTTTACAAACAACCATCCGCAGGGTAAAATATTATAAAGACCTTGGCGACAAAACATTTGAACAACTGTATGATGCGGATTTTCATTACCAGCCAAATGATGAATCGAACAGTATCGCGGTTATCATTCAGCACGTGGCGGGTAATATGCTCAGCCGCTGGACGAACTTTCTAACGGAAGATGGTGAAAAAGAATGGCGGCAACGGGATGATGAATTTGCTGTTCATACCTATAGCAAGCAACAATTATTGGAAATATGGGAAAAAGGATGGGCCTGTTACCTTGATACACTTGGTTCATTGCAGGAAGACGATCTTTTAAAAACAGTTTATATACGGCAGGAAGGATTAACCGTTATTGATGCCATCAACAGGCAACTGGCCCATTATCCCTATCATGTTGGCCAGGTCGTTTATATTGGCAGGGTCATTAAAAATCATTCCTGGAAAAATTTATCTATCCCCAAAGGAGAGTCACAACAGTATAATAAAAGCGAAGTGGTCAAAGACCCGTCCAGGAAGTTTTGAAAGGGTGAAATAAGCCGGCTGGCTTAAGGAATTAATCTATATTTTTGCCCCTTCATATAAATAAGTAACCATCCCGTTTCTGGATGAAGATAACCCTCCTGTGCAAGTCGGCCCATTCAACAATCAAATTATCCTAACCTGATGCAGCAACATTTATTGAATGTAAAAAAGACCGGTCTTATATCTGTACTTAGTGGCCTGGCTTTCATTTGTTCTTCACAACAACCGAAGTTTAATGTTTTTGGCGGCCCGCAGATGCATTCAGCAAGGTATAAAATCTCCGGGATCAAACAGCCCACCGAATATAAATATGGTTTCCAGGCAGGCGTTGGAATGAAAGTGCCGTTTGAAACTAATTTGTTCTTCAGCCCGGCGGCTTTTTATAGCCTGAAAGGGTATAAAGTAAAATTTAACCAGCCTGCCTATCCCCCCGATCTGCTGGCTACAGATAATAATACAACCATTCACACATTTGAATTAGCCTTTCTGCTGCAATACGATATAGGGAAAAAAACCAATCACTTTTTTATTAAAGCAGGTCCTTCATTGGATTTTCAATTAAAAGGGAAAGAAAAATTCAATCTCAGTAGTGGCGGCGCCGTGAACAGGAGTATGATCTATAGCTATGGTGAATACGGTCACTATTCAGCCAGCTTCCTTATGCAATTGGGATTTGAAACCAGCGGCGGGGTTATGATATTCGGACAATACTCGTATGGCCTGGCCAACATTAATAATGCTGACAATGGCCCTGAGATCAAGCACCGTGTATTTGGTATTTCTATTGGTAAATACCTGGAAAGTAAAAAGGCCATGCAGGAGTAAGACAAGAATTCAATGACTGTATCCACTTACATTACAGCACGCTTATCTTTGCACCATGGCGGACGACTTACGAATCATTACGGGTAATAAAGCAGAACAGTACCAATCACTCATTCCCCAGATCAGGGGATTACTGGAAGGAGAAACCGATCTCGTCGCTAATCTCGCCAATACAGCCGCAGCATTAAAGGAACAATTCGGCTGGCTATGGGTTGGTTTTTACGTTGTAAAAAAAACTTTCGGTCCTGTCCAGGATGAACTGGTAGTAGGTCCTTTCCAGGGGCCGGTAGCCTGTACAAGAATAAAAAAAGGAAGGGGTGTTTGCGGTACGAGCTGGGCTGAAGCAAAAACGATCATCGTTCCTGATGTAGAGAAATTTCCCGGCCATATCGCCTGCAGCAGTTTATCCAGGTCAGAAATAGTTGTTCCTGTCATTCGTAACAATGAAGTAGTAGCTGTATTAGATGCAGACAGTGAAAAGCTGGATCAGTTTGATCTGATAGATCAGCGCTATCTTGAAGAAATTGTGAACCTGATTCAATTCTGAATATGATGAAAACTGTTTCTATCATAGTAACAGGAAAAGTGCAGGGAGTTTTCTACCGGCAAAGCACCAAGGAAAAAGCAACAGCATTAGGCGTTAAAGGAGAAGTAAAGAATATGCCAGATGAAACAGTTTGTATCATCGCTACTGGTAATTCAAATGAGATTGAGCAATTAATCGAATGGTGCAGGCAGGGGCCGTCGAGAGCAGAAGTTACCAATGTAATTGTTGAAGAGAACCCTTTAAAGTTATTTGAAAAATTCAGTATTGTTCGATGACTCGCCACAGGCTTTAGCCTACAGGCATTCAATATCTGTACCCCGGTTTAAAATATTGAGTAACCAATAAGTTAGTCAAAAGTAAGTACCCTTCGCTCATCTTTCGATCATCCTTCGCTTCTGCGACTACTCAAAGGTATAGATGGTAAAAGGGAAATATATGCACAGGGTACTGCCAAAGCACTAAAAGAAGAGGAGAAAGCCTTTATCTGCAACGCTATTGGTTTCAAATGGAGAGAGTACCAATTCAAAAAAACTGCATAAGCCAGGTGCCGGCGGTATAGTAAAAACAGGCTACTTCAAATTCTCCAACATATCCTTCGTCATAGCGTTAAGGTCATATTCTTCTTTCCAGCCCCAGTCTTTTCTGGCTACACTGTCATCAATGCTTTGCGGCCAGCTATCAGCAATGGGTTGGCGATAATCAGGCTTGTATGATATAATAAACTCCGGTATATGTTTCTTTATCTCCGCCGCAATTTCTTTGGGGGAAAAGCTCATGCCAGATAGGTTATAAGATGTACGGATAGAAATTTTATTAGCCGGCGCTTCCATCAGTTCAATAGTCGCACGGATAGCATCGGGCATATACATCATCGGCAGGTAGGTATTTTCCTTCAGGAAACATTCATACTTTTTTTCTTCCAGCGCTTCATAAAATATCTCCACGGCATAGTCGGTAGTACCGCCGCCCGGTGCAGATTTGTAAGATATCAAACCGGGATAACGCAAACTTCTTACATCCACTCCATAGCGATGATTAAAATAATTACACCAGAATTCACCGGCGTATTTGCTGATACCGTACACAGTTGTTGGTTCAATAACCGTTTGCTGCGGGCAATTCTTTTTTGGGGATGTAGGGCCAAATACTGCAATAGACGAAGGCCAGTAAACTTTGCTGATGTTTTCCTCCTTTGAAATATCCAATACATTCAGCAGGCTTTGCATATTGAGGCTCCAGGCAAGGTATGGATTTTTTTCACCGGTAGCGGATAAGATAGCAGCCAGCAGGTATATCTGTGTAATATTCTGGCGGATCACCTGCACATGCAGCATTTCTTTATTCATCGCATCCATGCTGACGTAAGGGCCTGTACCTTTCAGCAGATCATTTTCTTCCCGCAGGTCAGAGGCCACTACATTCGCATTGCCATAAATTTTTCGAAGAGCTAATGTCAGCTCTACTCCTATCTGTCCGCTGGCGCCGATGACAAGTATTTTATCTTTAATCATAACAATCTTAATAAAGGCACAAGATACAGGAAACGTGTAATTCAATAACCAGCCTGTCCTGTTACCCTGGCCTTGCATCTTGAAACTTCATATTATCTTTGCCGGATGAAAAATTTTCTGAGAGACCTTTTTGTCAACCAATCTTATGATGAAAACAATTTCTTCCTGGTAGCAGGGCCATGCGTAGTAGAAAGTGAAGAACTCATCATGGAAGTAGCGGATAAGGTTTCAGGCATTTGCAAAAATCTCGGCATCCCCTATATCTTCAAAGCCTCTTACCGCAAAGCCAACCGCACCAGCGCCGGTTCATTCACAGGTATTGGCGATGAAACCGCCATGGCGCTGGTAAAAAAAGTTGGATCAACATATAAACTGCCAACAACATCGGATATTCATGCACATGAGGAAGCGGCAATAGCGGCAAAGTATATTGATATTTTACAAATACCTGCTTTTTTATGCCGTCAGACTGATCTGCTGGTTGCAGCTGCTGAAACGGGAAAGATCGTAAATGTAAAGAAGGGACAATTTTTGAGCGGCCCTGCTATGAAGTTTGCTGTGGAAAAAATAAAAAATGCAGGTAACGACAAAATTATACTTACGGAAAGGGGCACTACGTTTGGCTACCAGGATCTGGTAGTAGATTTCAGAAACATTCCGTGGATGCAGGAACATGGTACACCCGTGGTAATGGATGTTACGCATTCATTGCAGCAACCCAATCAAACATCAGGAATAACAGGTGGTAACCCGCAATTGATAGGAACAATCGCTAAAGCTGCGATAGCAACAGGAGCTAACGGTTTGTTTATAGAAACTCATCCCAATCCGGCTGTTGCAAAGAGTGATGGGGCTAATATGCTTAAACTTGACCTGCTGGAAGGATTGCTACGGGATCTGGTGGAATTACGGGAAGTTGTTAGTAAATTCAAGGTATGATAATAAGATTGCCTATACGATTTGAAGGATCGGTTGGAGAAAAAACCTTATACGGACTTTTCGATACCGGCGCTACTTTCAGTTGCATACATCCTGATTATGTCGCATCTATTGCTCATACAGAGAAGTTATTCCGGCCTCTCGAAATTGCAACTGCTAATGACGGCGTTTACATGAAAATTGAAGAACGGGTTGTTACAGATTTTTATGTTGATGATATCCGTATGTCTGATGAATTTTACGTTGTACCAAATCTGAGCGAAGAAGCCATCATAGGCGTTACCACTATGCAGAAATGGCGCATCAAACTTGACTTTGAGCACGATACTGTAATAATTGATCCGAAAATTGCCAAAGCCATTCTAAAGCAATTAAAATGACAAGGCTCTTCTTACTCCATTTTTGAGTTGGGAGTTATCGCAGATCCACTTCTTCAACACCCGGGTATTTCTTTTTATCAAAGGCGAAAAGATTGTCAGCCATAGCAGCATTCGTCTTCATGCTGCTGACGGTATAAATATATTTATTCCCCGCATTTTCCAGCACTTTAGTGCTGTAAATTGTTTTTGCTGATTTGTCCACCTGCAGATACACTTTATGAAAGGTTTTGCTCTTATCGGTAGGTGTCATTTCAATTTCCTGGACTGTTTTTGTCCCGATCTTTTTTTCGCCGTTTAATAAATACAGGAAATCATTATCATAAAAATTAGTAAATAATTTTTGCGGAGTAATACCACTGCCTGAAGCATCAATGGTGCTGATAGTAACTTCTTTTGCACTTTTATCATAACTCCAGACCGTTTTGCCGTCTGAAAAAATTTCCTGCCCGCCAAAACTGACTTTATACCGGGTACCCTTCATCCAGATAGTACCTGTTTTGGTGGACATCACTTTTCCTTTTGCATCTTCTACTTTGTAATTAAAACTGGCCTGCACTGACGTAAAGGTTTTGAATTTAGCGCTCACTGCATCAAGCACCGCCTTGGCAGCCGGATCATTTTGAGCAAATAGTAAAAGACCTGATCCCAATAAAGCCAAAGTCATATATAATTTCCGCATTCGTATGGTTTTTATTTAAAATATTGTCCCGGTTTTTTGAGGACGGGCAAAAGTAAGTAAATACAGCTATAGACAGACTAACAATCATCATACCGGGTTGCAGGCCTGCATTTTTCTTAACAGCTTATTTTATCCTAATGCTGCCAGGTGCTGTTGCAATTCCATCTCCGTTTTAATAAGGACTTCTCTCGCCTTGCTGCCCTGGTTAGGCCCTACCACACCCGCCGCTTCCAGCTGATCCATCAACCGGCCTGCCCGGTTATAGCCAAGTTTCATTCTGCGCTGCAATAAAGAAGTAGAGCCTATTTGATTTTGAACGATCAGGCGTGCCGCATCTTCAAAATAGGAATCACGGTCTGATAAATCGAATTCTTTGCCTTCCAGTTCCTTTTCATCCACATATTCAGGCAGTAAAAAGGCTTGTGGATAGCCTCTTTGCTTACTGATAAATTCAACTACTTCCTCTACTTCAGGTGTATCAACAAATGCGCATTGTAGACGGGTTACTTCCCCAAGATGGGAAACCAGCATATCTCCTTTCCCAATTAATTGTTCGGCGCCGCCTGTATCAAGAATTGTTCTTGAATCTATCTTGGAGGAAACTTTAAATGCAATACGGGATGGGAAATTGGCTTTAATAGTACCTGTAATGATATTCACTGACGGACGTTGCGTAGCAATGATAAGATGAATACCCACAGCACGGGCCAATTGGGCCAGTCTTGCAATAGGCATTTCAATTTCTTTACCAGCCGTCATGATCAGGTCAGCAAATTCATCAATAACCAATACAATGAACGGAAGAAACTGGTGGCCCTTCTGCGGGTTCAGCCTTCTCTTGATGAATTTTTCATTGTATTCTTTGATATTTCTTGCACCCGCTTCCTTCAATAAATCATACCGGTTGTCCATTTCAATGCAAAGTGCATTTAATGTATGCACCACTTTCTTCGTATCGGTGATGATCGCATCTTCTTCACCGGGCAGTTTAGCCAGAAAATGTTTTTCAATATGGCGGTAAACACTCAATTCCACTTTTTTGGGATCAATTAAAACAAGTTTTAATTGCGATGGATGTTTTTTGTACAATAAAGAAACGAGGATAGCATTTAGTCCGACTGATTTACCCTGGCCGGTGGCTCCTGCCATCAGTAAGTGTGGCATCGTTGTCAGGTCAACAATGAAATTATCATTGTCAATTTTTTTACCGATCGCGATGGGCAGGCTATGCGTATTATGTTGAAATTTTTCCGAAGCCAGCAGGGTTTTCATACTCACTACTGTTTTCCTTACATTGGGTACTTCGATACCAATCGTTCCCTTACCCGGGATGGGGGCAATGATACGAATACCTAATGCGGCAAGACTTAAAGCAATATCATCTTCCAGGTTTTTAATTCTTGATATACGGACACCGGCGGCAGGCACTATTTCATATAAGGTTACAGTAGGCCCTACCGTCGCGCTGATTTTTTGTATTTCGATAGAATAGTTTCTTAATGTAGAAATGATCTGGTTCTTATTATTTTCCAGCTCATTGGCATCCTGTACGATCTTTTCACTACCATGTGTTTCCAGCAGGCTCAGTGTAGGATATTTATAATCCCTGAGATCAAGGGTAGGTTCATACGGGGGCAGGTTTTCAAATACCGGTTCTTCTTCTTCTGCATCAGCTATTTTTTCAGGAATAATCTTTATTTCCAGCTCCAGGTCTGCAACAGCTTGTTTATTTTCTTCAATAACCGGTTCCGGCTTTTTTATCTCAAAGAAAGGAGCCAATTGCTGTGTATTAACCTGGTCATGTTTATGCAAAATATCATTGACTATTTCTTTCTCAACAAAAGAATCTTCTTCTTCCATTTCAGGCTCATCTTTCTCAATTATTTTAAGATCATGCAGGTGTTCCTCCGCCGGGATTGGTGGTATCTTCTCCCCGTTAGATTTATTCTTCTTAAGTGAATTACCGGCTGTTTCGATAAGCAGTTTAGCTTCTTCTTCGATGGCGGTTTCTTCCTGGTCAATGGCGTCACCGGTTTGTACCAGTTCATTTTGTTTTTTGGCAGGCAGGTTAAAACTGGGATTGAATTGCCAGATAACATACCCGAGCCCAACTAAAAATAATACGGCTGCTGTACCAATATTTCCGAATATGCCCACCAGCCAGTCACTGATCATAACGCCTACCCCACCTCCAAACCGGAACTGGCTGACTGATAATATGAATGCGAGCGAAACTGACAATACCAGCACCCCTATCGTGACATATTTCAGGTTTTTCCAGATAGAAAATACTTTTTTATTAAATAGCAGATTTACTCCTACCACAAAAAAGAAGGTGCATATAAGTAAGGATGCAATACCAAACGTTTTGAAAATAAAAAAATGGGAAACAAGGGCGCCCAGCTTACCAAGAAGGTTATTGACCCGTACCGAATCATCAAAAAGAATGGAACTGCCCATTGATACCACATCCTGGTCTTTGCTCCAGGTAAAGAAATAAGAAATAAAGGCTATAAAAAGAAATACGGAAACCAATAATGAGATAGCGCCTGTAATCTTCCAGGTACGTTCATCACGGGCAAGGGCTTTCCAGTTGATGCTCTCCTCTTTTTCCTGCTTCCATCCTCCCTTATTCTCTGATTTAACGGGTTTCTTTGCGGATTTTGCGGAAACGGTCTTTTTCTTCTTATTGGACATGGCAGCAAAGATAATATAGTTTCCATTTCTGAAGCTATCCGGATAGCTGGCAGAAAAGTATTAACAAATATCCGGTGATGATACTTCGGTTACCAAGAATTACCGGAAAGTGGTATCGTTTAATGTACAAAAACAAAAAGGGATGTATTACATTTGAAACCAGTGTTACCTGCATGAAAAAAACTGACAGCTTTCGTTTACTATTGGTTGTTGCCACCATTTCTTTATTGCTTGCCGATGGAATGGCGCAATTTGTCCCGTTGAATGGGAAGGATAGTTTGCCTGGAAAATGTATTGATATCAGCAGGATAAAGCTTGTAAAGAATATCACTACTGAAATAAGTACCGCCTATTTCAGCAAAAAGATGACTTTGCCTGCAATTTATTTTCAGTCATTACAGTTTTACCCGGGCCTCGTTCATAAGAAAACAATACCCAATGACTTTATTACCAAAGGAGCTGTCATGCGCTTTGATCTTTGTAATAGCGGCGATTCGGCCTTCAGTGTTTACTTTTTCCCCGGGCTTTATTACGATCATATTAAATTATACCGGGCCTGGAATAATAAACTGGAAGAATTGCCCCGTGTTCTTCCCGATCATCCTGATAGTATCGGTTACCGCCTTATCTCCTTATCGCCACATGATACCGCCACTATTGTCGCCGAACTGGGTTTTGTAAAAACTTACACCATTAACATGCGGCCAAGGTTGATAAGCCCGGAATACTTCGGCTCATTTATAGCAGAGATGACCAGTTCCCCCAATGAAAGCCAGCTGATGACCTATGTGTTTTGCGGGTTATTGCTGATGATGATCCTTTTCTCAATAGCTAATTTCCTGCAGGGCGCTAATCCTGAATTTCTTTATTATTCCGGGTATGCTTTTTTCCTGGGAAGCATGTTACTGACAAAAGCCATGTTATTTTACCATACCAGCAAAACCAGTTATTTCCTGGAAGGCTACCTTGATTATATTATGCAATCGCTTGGCATTATGTTTTACATGCTGTTCATGCAGAAATACCTTGATACAAAAAGCGAGCATCCTTTCCTTCATAAATTATACAATGCAGGCATCTTCATGTTGCTTTTTTCGGCGGGAGGCTATACCTGGTTTCATTATTTCACGGATAATTTTACGATAGAAAATGCAATAGAGAACGTCACAAAAGTGGCGCTGCTTATAATGACCCTTATTTTCCTGGTGTACAGCCTGCGGCACCGGAAAGATAAACTGATGCGATATCTTTTCTGGGGCAATCTTTGTTTGTTTGTTTTCTCCTTATTTTCCCAGCTCATTATTATGTCTAATACCTTAGCAAGACAGTTGCCAGGTATATTTAAGTCTTCCATCTTTTATTATGAACTGGGGCTTTTCCTTGAGCTGGTGTTTTTCCTGATGGCGCTGAATCACAAAAACAGGAAGCAGCTAATAGCACAGGCGAGGGAAAGAGAAAGGTTAAAAGCCGATAACCAGATGAAGGAATATGAAAAAGAACTAGCTGTGTTTAAAGCACAGGAACAGGAAAGGGAAAGAATTTCCGCCGATATACACGATGAGCTGGGTTCAGGTATGACAGCCATCCGGCTGATGAGCGAGATAGCCCGGAATAAGATGAAAGAAAATACCCCGGTTGAGATAGATAAAATATCTCACTCCGCCAATGAAGTACTGAATAAAATGAACGCTATCATCTGGAGTATGAACAGCGGCAATGATACTATTGACAACCTTGTTTCGTATATCCGTTCGTATGCGCTGGAGTATTTTGAAAACACCCCTGTTGTTTGCAAAGTGAACACTCCTGAAAATATTGTATCTAAAGAACTGACCGGCGATAAACGGCGGAATATTTTTTTGTGTATAAAGGAAACGCTGAACAATGCGCTGAAACATTCCAGGGCATCCACCATCAAAATTGATTTTCAGATTGACGAAGAACTGGTAATAAAAATTGCTGACAATGGTATCGGTATTGACCTGCAGCATATCCGGGAATTCGGCAATGGCCTGAAGAATATATCCCGTAGAATGGAAAGTATTGGCGGTGTATATGACATTAAAAGCAATCACGGAACCCTTACAACATTAACGCTCCCTTTGTGATCAGTTCTTCTTTATTACTCCCATCAAAAGAGACAGCCAGCCCAGAATAAAGAAAACGCCACCGAATGGAGTAATGATCCCGATTCCTTTCAATCCTACCTGGTCCGCGGCTTTAAAAGCTGTAAGCAAATACAAAGAACCTGAGAAAAGGATGATACCGGTAATAAAGCAGGCGCCTGCCCACTTTATCCATTTATCAGAAAACTTTTCGAAAACAATACCCACAATCAACAAAGCCAGCGCATGATACATTTGGTATTGCACACCTGTTTGAAAGGTAGTGACTGTTTCGGGAGGTACAATTTCTTTTAATCCATGTGCCCCAAAAGCACCGAGGGCCACTGCGATTGCGCCGAACAAAGAACCGGCTACCAGGAAACTTTTATTCATTTTGTACTAATTAATTCCTTGAGTGATGTTTAGCCTGACGGGTACCATAATTCTATTCGCTACTCACGATTAAGCATGAAATATCTTTTCGATAAAATGATCAAGCGAAATATCTTCATCATCAATAACTATGTCAGCCTGTTCATAGTAAATCTTCCTGTCAGAAAATTTTTTCATAATAAAGCTCATCAGTTGTGTGTCGGTGAGATCTTTCAGCAAGGGTCTTTTGTCCTTTTCTTTCTTTAGCCTTTCCAACAGGACAGGAAGTGGTGTATTCAGCCATATCGTTGTGCCGGCCTGGGTCATATAATCAATATTATTAAAATAGCAGGGTGATCCACCGCCACATGCCATGACAAAAGATGCATGGCTTTCCGTGATGATATGCAATATCCCTTTTTCTTTCAGGCGAAAATATTCTTCACCATATTTTTCAAAAATCTCGTTAATAGACCTGCTTTCGGAATTGACGATCTGTTCATCCATGTCAAAAAAAGGTATGTTGAGTTTTTGGCTCAGTTGACCGCCCCAGTGTGTTTTGCCGGAGCCCATAAAACCGATGAGGAAGATTTTCATACCCCAATTTTAATTTCAAAGTGCAAATTTTCTAATGCCCCTAAAAGGGAGAATTGGAAAATTCTTCTTTGCGAAGAGTTAATTATTATGACCATGCAAAAGTAAGCATAAAGAGTTCATCTCCCTTTCGCTAGTTGACGGAACTAATTGAAACAACCTATATCCTTTAAGGGTTAAAAAATCAGGTGGGCTGCCGATAACAAAGATGCCATGAATTCTTATCCTTTAGGAAAAATGCTGATAACACAATCATTCAATTTACTGCGTTAAAATCCAATAAAAGCAAAAGAAACGTGTGATTGAAATTCCCCATCAGTTGGCGGAACAGAGGTTTTACTTAAAAGCATTTAATCCCGTCACATCCATTCCTGTAATAAGCAAATGTATATCATGTGTGCCTTCATACGTGATCACACTTTCCAGGTTCATCATGTGGCGCATTACAGGATATTCACCCGTGATACCCATGCCGCCGAGCATTTGTCTTGCATCCCGGCAAATATTTGCCGCTACCTCGCAGGCATTTCTTTTAGCCATGCTTACTTGCTGCGGTGTTGCGCTCCCGTCACTCATCAATACCCCGAGACGCCAGTTCAATAACTGTGCCTTGGTGATCTCCGTTACCATCTCTGCCAGTTTTTTTTGCTGTAACTGAAAACCGCCTATCGGTTTACCAAACTGTTCTCTTTCCAAACTATACCTCAAAGCCGTATCATAACAATCCATTGCTGCGCCGATAGCTCCCCATGCAATACCATATCTCGCTTTTGTCAAACAACCCAGCGGGCCTTTTAATCCTTTAACGTTCGGGAAAATATTTTGCTTAGGCACTTTTACATTGTCAAATACCAGTTCACCTGTTGCTGATGCACGAAGGCTCCATTTGCCATGTGTGGTGGGTGTGGTAAACCCTTCCATTCCTCTTTCTACAATCAAACCTTGTATCTCCCCCTGTTCATTTTTTGCCCATACTACTGCTACCTGTGAAAACGGGGCGTTGCTGATCCACATTTTAGCGCCGTTCAGTATTACATGATCACCGGCATCCCCGCCTGCCGGACGGGCAGGTTTAAAATTCGTAAGCATACTGGATGGATCGCTGCCATGATCAGGTTCTGTCAATCCAAAACAACCGAGACACTCACCGCTTGCTAATTTGGGTAAATATTTCTTCCGCTGCTCTTCACTGCCATAAGCATAAATTGGAAACATCACCAGTGATCCCTGTACCGAGGCCGTAGAACGAACACCACTATCACCACGTTCCAGTTCCTGCATCATTAATCCATAAGAAATATAATCAAGTCCGCCACCCCCATATTCAACTGGTACGGTTGGACCAAAGCAACCGAGATCACCCAACTGCTTTACAATATGCTGCGGGAATTCCGCTTTTTGTGCATAGTCTTCAATAATGGGAGAAATTTCTTTCTTCACATAGTTACGAACGGATTCACGAATAAGCTTTTGTTCTTCGGTCAGAAGTTCGTCCACATTAAAATAATCCGGGCTAATAAAATTGTCTGTACGGGCCGCCATATGCAATCGAATTTTTAGTTGGGGCAAAGGTAATGGATAAATAAAAAGGAGGCAATTCGATTATAGGTGCATCATTTAAGTTACTAAGGCTACCGTTCACTCAAAATAAATATTCATAGATCCTCGCCTGTCATAAAATTCCAGATTTACATTTTTTGCAAAAATGGAATCAATTCCAAATTTACATATTAGTGACATGAAAGGAATATTCGACTAGAAAAAACCAAAAACAAAGCAACCTTGTATTATTTCATGGCGGCAACAAAACAGATATTACCAATGAAGGTATAAGCATGCTGCCATGGAATGAAATTGAAAAGTTTTAGAAAAAGTGACCGGGAACATTTTTACAATCGAATTTTTAGTTGATGCATAGAAGAAAGTTCAAAGTTTGTAATATGTATTTTTTTGTATCGGGCTATGTCAATCTGATCGCTTTCTGGCTACGTCTTACTCATTTACGCCTTTATCTCTTTTAAATACAAAAGAATCATCAAATAACTATACATTGAGTATAAAATCAGCAGCGTGAAAAAAATACCTACCGCTATTATAGCTTTAATACTGATCTCTCAAACTGCATTTGGCCAGAAAGATTCAACAAATAAGAAACCAGATAACCAAGTCAGACAATATTGGTTCGTTATGCTAACAGCAGGAAATAACCGTTCGCAAGATTCTGCCACTGCCGCCAAAATACAGGAAGGCCACATGGCTAATATCACTAAGCTGTATTACGAAGGCAAATTAAAAGTCGCCGGTCCGTTTGGAGACGACGGCAAATGGAGAGGTATATTTATTTTTGATTGCAAGACAAAAGAGGAAGTGGAAAATTTATTAAAGACTGATCCCGCTGTTTTATCAGGAAGACTGGCTTATGAAATTCATTCATGGTGGACAGCGGCAACGGGTAGCTTTGCGCCGGGAAAACCGAAATAAAAATTAAAAGTTGCATCCGGAAAATATTCTACTTTTATAGCCCATTTTAAAAAGTAACTTATGTTAAGTGTACCAGATGCAGCAAATAAAGCTGTTGAATATCTAAGAAGCCTATATTCTGCGGCTGACAATATTCTTCTTGAAGAAGTTGAATCTTCGGAAGATAATAAATACTGGAATATTACTTTAAGTTATCAGATATTTGAAAAAAATATTCTTGGCGGTTGGGCTGTACCACAAAAAAAGTTAAAAGTTTTTAAAATTGATTCGAAAACCGGCACTGTAGTATCAATGAAAATCAGAGAAATCAATGTTTGATTCAGATATAACTGTGCCTACCGAAATAAGGAATAAAGCAATTATTGTTGACTCTAATCTTTTATTATTGTTTCTGATTGGCCTGTTTGACAAAAGGTCAATTACATCGTTTTCCGAACGCCTTTCCCGCTACAGCATCGAAGATTATGACTATTTGATAACGCTTGTGAAAGATAAAATCATAGTGATAACACCAAACATTATTACCGAAATATCCAGCCTTTCAGGAAAATTCAAGAGGCGTAAAGAGTTTTTCGAATTTTTAGGAAATTATATCCCCTCTCTGAATGAGCTGTATGTTCAATCTTCCTCCGTAGTCATTAAAAATACTTTTGTCAAGTTTGGAATAACCGACGCCACAATAATAGAATTATCAAAACAAGGCATTACAACTCTTACAGACGATTTTGACCTGTTTTATTATCTTAGTAATCAAAGTTATTCAGCAATCAATTTTACTCAGCTCAGAAGCCCATATATACTTAAGAAGCAGAAGGAATAAAAGCTTTCATTTCCTGTTGGTATTGTTGCGCCACCTCTCTTGCCTTTTCCGCAAAATCTTTTCCGCCCGAAGCATAAATAATAGCCCGGCTTGCATTCACCAGCAAACCACAATCTTTATTCATGGCTTTCTGAGAAATTTCTTTTAAACTACCACCCTGCGCCCCAACACCAGGAACCAGGTAAAAATGATCGGGAGTAAGTCTTCGGATATTAATGAATTCATCTGCCTGTGTAGCGCCAATCACGAACATAAGATTATCAGGAGTGCCCCATTCAGCCGCTTTTTTCAGAACAGTTTCGTATAAATAAGAAGTAATGTGTTTTGTTATATGCACTTCGTCTTCAAATTCATCTGATTCGGTAATGACCCTTTTTAATTCAAAGTCATTCGCACCTGGATTGGAAGTCAATCCCAGAACAATGGCCCACTTGCCTTCGTATTCTAAAAAAGGCTTTACACTGTCCTCCCCCATATATGGCGCAACCGTGATCGAATCAAAAGGTAATGTTTCAAAAAATGCTTTGGCGTACTGCGAAGAAGTATTACCAATATCCCCTCGCTTGGCATCAGCGATTTTGAAATGATCATTGCCGATATAACGAACTGTTTTCTCCATGGCCTCCCAGCCTTTCAAACCCAATGCTTCGTAAAAGGCCGTATTGATCTTATAGGCAACACACAAATCTTTCGTAGCATCAATTATGGCTTTATTAAATGAAAATACCGGATCAGGTTCTGATAGAAGGTGTTTGGGGATTTTTGTTATGTCGGTATCTAAACCCGCACAGAGATAAGATCGCTTTTGAAAAATCTGGTGAACGAGTTGCTGCCTTGTCATGAATGCAAAAATACTGTTTGAAGCAGTTCAAATCTTTTGAGAAGGGAAATACTTTATGCTATCAATTGCTTCAACACATCAGCAAACCGCCATACTTCTTCAAAACTGTTATACAACGGTACGGGTGCCAGTCGTATCACATTCGGTTCCCGCCAGTCAACTATGATTCCCTGTTTCATCAGGCCCTCATAAATTTCTTTACCTCTTTCCAGCATCAGCATGGATACCTGGCAGCCTCTTTCGGCAAAATGTTGGGGGGTGATAAACTCAATGATCTTTTTGGATGAGGTTGTATTTACTTCTTCCAGTAAAAACCATAAATAATCAGTAAGTACCTTTTGTTTTGCCCGGATATTTGTCCAGCCTGCTTCTTCAAAAATTTCTAATGATGCCCTGTGTGCCGCATACAAAAACAAAGCTGGTGTACTTAATTGCCATCCTTCCGCACCTGGCATAGCGGTAAAACCTTTTTCCATTTTAAAACGGGTAGCCTTATCATAACCCCACCACCCGGCAAAGCGTGGCAGGTCTTTATCATGATTCTTCTCATGAATAAAAACACCACCAATAGCGCCGGGCCCGGAATTTAGATATTTATAACTGCACCAGCAGGCAAAGTCAACTCCCCATTCATGTAATTGCAAATCCACATTACCTGCGGCATGGGCCAGGTCAAAACCAACTACTACACCTGCTGATTGAGCGGCTTTGGTAATAGCCCCCATATCAAACAACTGACCCGTGTAGTAATTGATGCCACTCAATAAAACAAGAGCGGCAGATCCACTATGTTGCTGAATAACAGAAAGAATATCTTCTGTCCGCAACGTATGTTCGCCTTTGCGCGGATTTACTTCAATTATAGCATGAGCAGGATCTAACCTGTGATGTTTAACATGTGTTTCAAAAGTATATTGGTCGCTGGGAAAGGCTTTGGCTTCGCAGATAATTTTGTAACGCTTTGCAGACGGACGATAAAAACTCACCAGCATTAAATGAAGATTTACCGTTAGTTGATTCATCACCACTACTTCATGAGGTAATGCGCCAACAATTTTGGATAAGGGGCGAATAAGATGATCGTGATAATTCAGCCACGGTTCCGGTGCATGAAAAAAAGATTCAACACCCAGGTTAGCCCAATCCTGCATGATTCGTTGTATATAATCATTTACTGATTTGGGTTGCAGGCCCAGTGAATTGCCAAGGAAATAAACCTGTTGCCTGCTATTTACTTCAGGAATAATAAATTTATTCCTGAAATTTTTTAACGGATCAGTTGCATCTAGCTGCCGGGCGAATGATAAAGTGTTTTCAAACTGCATCAATCGTGTTTTTAAAATGCGCCTGTACTGCCTCCATCTACCGGTATGCTTGTACCATTTACATAAGAAGCGGCGGGTGATGCCAGGAAGGCAGCTACGGTGGCTATTTCTTCCGCTTCTCCAAAGCGCCCGGCCGGTATTTGTTCCTGCATCCGTTTAGCCAGTTCTTCCTTAGAGATGTTTTGTTTAGTCGCATTAGTGGTTAACAAACTATCCAATCGCTGCGTTTTAGTATAACCGGGTAATAGGTTATTTACTGTAATACCATACTTCGCTACTTCAAGTGATAATGTTTTCGCCCATGCTGCAGTAGCCGCACGGATAGTATTGGAAACACCGAGATTGGCGATCGGAATTTTTACAGACGTTGAGATGATATTGATGATGCGGCCATAACCCGCTTCCTTCATATCCGGCAGTACCGCCTGTACCAATACCTGGTTATTGATGATATGTTGCTGAAAAGCATTGCTGAAACTATCCGTAGCAGCATCTGTGATAGCACCCGGCGCAGGTCCGCCTGTGTTATTAATCAAAACATGGATAGTCTTCTGGCGTACTATTTTTTCTATAGCAGTTTTTACATCCTGGTTATTGGAAAAATCAGCTAACGCATAACCATGCTGCTGCCCTTTTGATGTATCCAGTAGCGTAATCGTTTTTTGCAGGGAAGTTTCATTACGTGCCAGCAATATACAGTTGGCTCCTGACAATGCTAGTTCTTTGGCAATAGCCAGGCCGATACCTTGCGTACTACCACAGATAATGGCTGTTTTACCTTCTAATGAAATATTCATATATCCAAACCTAAGTTAAAAAAATGTAACTTTTATTTTACGCTAAGAACATGGCCGTTTTTTTTATCCAATAAAAGAAGAACAAAAGTAAAAGGCATTATTGTAACAACCGCCACGCTTATCCAGTCTGCAAAAGCAGGAGAAAGAAAAACCACGACAACCACTGTAGCCTTTTCAATAAACCATAAATACAAATGAGATTAGGAAAATAAATAAACCATGCCGCCACAGCGAACTATTTATTTTATAAAAAACACCAAAGAAATGATAAATGGCGGCAAGGCCGGAGAATATTGTCAATACAATGAAAGCTGACCTCATATCAATTGTAGCTTGGCAACTTTAGGGTCAACTTCTACAGTATCATGTTCGAAATTTAGTTTGATGCGCCATTTTTGTAAAGTAGCAGCACCAATAATAGCTTCTTCGCTAAGAGCTGGAACTACAAGAAACTCATCACTGAGCAAAACATCATTGATATAAAAATCCAGCCTGACTGCATCTTTTACTTCAATAAAATGCCCTGCACTGGTGGTAGCAATCTTTCTTATCCTTCCTAAAGCCTGCTTATCTGCAATATCTTGAACAAAGTCGGGATGGATACATGACAAATTAGCTCCGCTGTCAAAAAGGGTATAAAGGTTCTTTTCTCCTTTTGAACCAACAAATAATAAAGGAATCTTAATAACAGACATAACGGTAAGGTTTTACTAAAGGTATAAATTTATCCGCACAAGCTTAGTCTTTTATTCATTAAACAGGTTAGGGTAGTCAGAAATAATCCCATCCACTCCCATTTGTTTTAATTTATCAATGGACGGTTTATCATTCACTGTCCAGGGAATCACTTTCATGTTTTGCCGGTGACAATTCTTTATCAATTTCTCGTTCACCAATTCCTGCGCAGGGCTGTAAATAGTGGGAACAAATCCCAGGGCTTTTACCTGCTCATCCAAAGTTCTTTTATCATAATCTTCGATCAGCATAGCAGTTTTAATAGTAGGATAATGCTGGTGCAGGTATTGCAGCGTCCTGAAATCAAAAGACTGGATGATCACAAGGTCTTCTATTCCCTTTTCTTTGATCACTCCCATCAGCAGTTCAACAAACTCATCCGGCTTTGGCTGAAATACACCATCAAATTCAGGATCGCTCTTGGTCTCAATGTTATAATAAGGGAAAGGACGCCTCCGGGTTTTCATGGATCCGTTCACACTGTCTATTACATCAGCAAGCAGAGGCTTGACCGCTTTCATCTTTTTTTGCTGTGGGAAACGCGGATGCGGTTTCATCCCTATATCAAAAGTTTTTACTTCCTCATAGGTCATCCAATAGATATTGAACTTCCTTTCCTCTCTCGGGCCTATATACGTACCATCGGGCTTTGTGGTTATTTCTTCACCAAACCATTGTTCATGCGACAATATCACTTTTTTATCTTTGGTGATGACAACATCCATTTCCAAAGTGGTGACACCAAGATCCAATGCAGTCCGCATAGCGGCGATCGTATTCTCAGGCATCAGGCCCCGGCAACCACGGTGACCCTGTTTATCAAAGTTCAATTTACCTGGTTTTGTGTTCATCATTTTTTTTGAACCTCCGCATGAAAATAAGACAACTAAAAGTAACAGGAAGAAGGGTTTCATAAAATAGATTTACATCAGGGCAGTTGATTGCCCGGTGTTTTTTTGTCAAACAATTTTGAAGCTCTCTTTTTCATCTCCGCGGCAATGTATTGACCATCTCCGCCCTGCTGTTCCAGCTTCTCAATGATGTTGTGATAACTTTTCTCATCCCGGTTCTGGCTTAACTTGAATACATTATCCATTTCAGTTACTTCCACCTCAAAAGCAACAATGGCCTTCAGTAACGGATTTCGATATTCTTCCGACAAGTTGTCAAATACAGTGGATGAACGGGAATCATTATTCTCATAATACAACGTAAGGCGTTTGAGTATATTAATTAACGCTTCTTCATCACCGAAACGAATGATGCCTTTTGCATGAACGCTTACATAATTCCAGGTAGATGCCTGTGACGGGTTATCATACCAGGTACCGCTTACGTACACGTGTGGACTGGTAAAAACAGCCAGTACGTTTGAATTATGTAAAAATGCTTTATGATGGTCTGTATTCTTCATGATATGGCCGGTAAGAAAAAGTTTTCCTTCTTTTTCGTCAAAGAAGACCGGGACTTGTGTAACGATCGGTTTGCTTTCCGCATTGCAGCCAGTGAGAAAAGCAAATGGATGATCGCGGACAAATTGTTTTACCACTTCTTCATCCTTTTCTTTAAAATATGGAAGATTATACATGACGTG
Organism: Chitinophagales bacterium; assembly: GCA_015654695.1. GTDB lineage: Bacteria > Bacteroidota > Bacteroidia > Chitinophagales > Chitinophagaceae > VBAT01. The sequence goes on from JAATGJ010000156.1 coordinate 28,998, forward strand.
AAGATAGGAAAAAGCCTCCCCCAAACCTCCCGAATCCCCGGGACAGGCTCTCCAAAGGAAGGGCTTTAGATGCTGAAAATTTAAAGTTTCCTGATGGATTGCAAAAAATGGGATTTGAATAAATAATACTGGTACTACAGCCAGACCCAAAAATATTAGCTCACAACTTCAACAACTTTCTCCGTACTCATATTCGCATTCCGCATAGCAATGCTGCGCACTACATGAGCCGCGAATCCTTCAAATGCTTTTTTGGTAATAGCATCATCGCCTATCATGACAGGCACACCCGTATCACCACCTTCCCGGATGCTTTGTACCAATGGGATCTGGCCAAGAAAAGGAATATCATATTCATCTGCCAAACGTTTGCCACCATCTTTTCCAAAAATGTAGTATTTATTACCAGGTAATTCCGCCGGGGTAAAATAACTCATGTTCTCTACCAAACCAATAACCGGAACATTCAACTGCGCCTGGCCAAACATGGCAATACCTTTCTTTGCATCAGCCAATGCTACATCCTGCGGAGTAGTAACGATCACGGCTCCTGTTACAGGTACAGTTTGCATTAATGTCAGGTGAATATCACCGGTTCCCGGTGGCATATCAACGATCAGGTAATCCAACTCACCCCAATATACATCCGTAATGAATTGTCTTATTGCACTGCTGGCCATCGGACCGCGCCATATCACCGCGTTTTTTTCATCCACCAGCAAGCCGATACTTATCAGTTTTATTCCATATCGTTCCAAAGGCGCTATCATTCCTTTGCTCCCTTCTATCTCTATCATCATGGGTCTTTCACCACGAACGCCAAACATGATCGGCACACTGGGACCATAAATATCAGCATCCATCAACCCGACCCGCGCCCCGCTTTGCGAAATGGCCAAAGCAAGATTTGCAGCGACAGTTGATTTTCCTACGCCCACTTTTCCGCTTACTACAGCAATGATATTTTTAACACCTGGTAATACGGCTTTATTATCTGTACGCTTAGTAGTTGTATTGGAAGTAAAATTTACTTTCACCACAGCATCCTTATTCACCAGCAATTTGATCGCATTGATGCAGGCGTTTTTTATATGATCCTTCATCGGGCAGGCAGGCGTCGTCAGCACCACTGTGAATGACACATAGTATTTTTCTATCACGATATCCTTTATCATATTCAGCGTTACAAGATCCTTTCCGAGGTCGGGTTCCTGCACATTTCTGAGGGCTTCCAGTACTTTTTCTTCCGTCATATTCAAAGCTTATGTTAAATTAGAATTCCAGTTGCAAAGGTAAACACTCAGCAACCTAATTTGTTGTCTTAATTACACAACTTGTACTTATTTTTGAAGCTACGATGAAGAAATTTCTACTCTATACCGCCATCGCCTTTTTTATTATTCCCGCTACTGCCAAAGCGCAGTTTGAAACAGCCCGTGATTCTGTAGTACAGTTGTATGGCGTTATCATGACGGCAGATAGCCTTGTCGGTATCCCTGCTGTGAGTGTAATGGTAAAAGGACAAAACCGGGGAACGATCACCAATAACCAGGGTGTTTTTTCCATCGTGGTATTAAAAGGAGACCAGGTAGAATTCACCCATGTCAGTTATAAGCCAAAAACGATCAGCATTCCCCGCAATATGCAAGGTAATCAATTCAGTGTAGTGCAACTGCTTGTTGAGGACACTGTCTATCTTCCTGCCACCATCATACGGCCGCGTCCTACACCTGAGCAGTTTGCCCGCGACTTTGTAAGTACTAAAGTTCCTGATGATGATATTGAAATAGCGAGAAGAAATACCGACGCTACCACGCGCCGCATATTAATGAAAACCACTCCGGGCGATGGCAGAGAGGCAACCGCGATCCAGTTCAACAATATTGCAAAGAAAGCCGTGTATTCCGGCCAGGTCCCTCCAATGAATATCTTCAACCCTGCAGCATGGGCAGATTTTATACAGGCATGGAAGCGGGGGGATTTTAAGAATAAATAAAGCCCCGGATCAAGCACTGTCTTACTATCCGGCTTTATTATTTATCATACACATTGCCACTATTTCGTGATCAGGTAACGGGATGATCTTTCTCATTTTCCCTTTAGCACATTTTCTCTTAGCTTGCGTCTCAAACTTGTTACATATGAAAAATGTTTCCGTTATCGGCGCCGGTACTATGGGTAATGGTATTGCCCATGTCTTTGCACAGGCAGGGTTCAATGTAAATATTGTAGATGTATCACTCGCCCAGTTAGACAGGGCTATAGGAAATATTAGCAAAAATCTCGACAGGCAGATCGCTAAAGGCGCCATAACGGAAGAGCAGAAAAAAACTACCCTGTCGAATATCAGCACCCACCCAAACATGGTGGAAGGGGTTATGAAAGCAGACCTTGTAGTAGAAGCAGCCACCGAAAATGTAGAACTAAAGCTGGAGATATTTGAACAAATAGATTCATTGGTACCAAGAGAAGCGATATTGGCTACGAATACATCTTCTATTTCCATTACTAAGATAGCTGCGGCCACCAGCCGCGCCAGTAACGTAATAGGTATGCACTTTATGAATCCCGTACCAGTAATGAAACTGGTAGAGATCATTAACGGTTATGCTACCAGCAAAGAAGTAACCAATACGATCGTTGAGATCAGCAAGCAACTCGGCAAGACCCCTTGCGTAGTGAATGACTACCCCGGTTTTATCGCCAACCGTATTTTAATGCCGATGATCAATGAAGCTGTTTACAGTTTGTATGAAGGCGTAGCCGGTGTAGAAGAAATTGATACCGTAATGAAACTTGGTATGGCCCATCCAATGGGACCATTACAACTCGCCGATTTTATCGGCCTGGATGTTTGCAATTCTATCTTAAACGTATTGCATGATGGCTTTGGCAATCCGAAATATGCTCCGTGTCCCCTATTAGTGAATATGTTGACTGGAGGCAAGCTGGGAGTAAAAAGCGGGGAAAGATTTTATAAGTATGAGGGAGGAAGTAAGGAGTTGGTGGTGAGTGGGAGGTTTAAGTAAAGAGAACTAATAGTTACAGTACATTTCTATATTTCATAATATTTACAGCAAGAATATCTTTAAGATTAATGATGCCTTACGAGCTTTCAAATACTCAAAGAAAATTTTTTGGTTTAACAGAAGTAGCAGGTTCCTGGGATAGAAAATTATTAAGTAAAAGCTTAACAGTTTATTTTAACAAGAATAAAATTGTAAAGATATTAAACTATAGCTATGCCTACCTGGAATACGATACCGATATTGACACTATAAACAGAGAAATACTCCTGCCGAAAACGACCAGAGGAAAAGAACAAAAACTTACTGTAGCCAGAGTTTCAAAAATAAAAGGTTCTGGAATGCAGTTTTCGGGCTCATTTGAAGGAGGAGGAATTTCAGTCTATAACAACAAGCGAAATATTTTTCTTACTAGAAGCTATTCAGAAGACGGACAAATATCCAATTATACGGATATAGAAAATTGGGTTAACAAATATATTATAGAAAGCCCGTCTGACTATTTTGAATGGCTGAATGAACAATTAAATAGAAAAAGAGAAAATAATAAAATAACGGCAGGAGATATAATTGCTTTTCCTGTTGGAAGATTCGAATATGGTTTTGCCAGAATAATAAAGACTGATTTTCTAAGTGAACATATTTTGCTTGATGGCGAAATTTTCAAATCCAACATTTTTGGAAAGCCGCTTATAATTATACCATACTCGATAATTTCAAAAACATGGGATATAAATTTTGATCAACTTATTAAACAACCAACACTAGGTCCAATACAAATTAATGATTCATGTATTTTTTACGGTGAATTTCCGATCGTTTCGTTCAAAGAACTACATAACTCAGATATACCCAAAATCGAATTATCAAAAATTTCCAGATACTTAACAATACCATATAGCAAAACCGATATACTTCAAAGAAAAAACAAATGGTAAAAATTTGAAAATACTATACGAAACTTCCAGTTTCACATCATTAATATGTCCCTTATAGCGGCAACTTAACATTCTCTATCACCACACCCTGCATATCTTTAAATTTATACAACACTTCCTCCAGCCTGTTCTTCGGTACTGCAATACTCATCCTGCAAAACAACTGCATCTCCTGGCTAAGTACCGTACAATTGCATTGTTTTACAATTGTCATTACATCGTTCATCATAGTATAATCAAACTGTAAAGAGTAATTGACTTCCACCGGCTTTTGTACAACAGGCGTTACCTGCAAAGCCAATGACGCGGCTGTCTTATACGCATGGATCAGGCCCGGTACTCCCAGTAAGGTGCCGCCAAAATAACGTACCACGATGATCAGTACATTTGTTAGCTGTTTGCTGTCTATCTGTCCAAGTATCGGCCTGCCCGCCGATCCGGATGGTTCACCATCATCACTTACACGATAATTATTTCCGTCAAGATCCAGACGATAAGCAAAACAATGATGGGTAGCTTTAGGATGCTCTTTCTTTATTTCTGCCAGCCTTTCTTTGAATTGGCTGGTATCAGCAATAGGAAATGTGTAGGCGATGAACTTGCTTCCGCGATCTTTGAATTCAGCTACTGAAGGTTTTTCGATAGTATTAAAATAGTCAGGGTCGCTCACTCAGTTTACGGATTTATATACTTCTATTGTATCTGAAAAGACATTTTGTTTACTGACGATCAATGCTTCGCTTAATTCCGGAGCAGCTAACCCATTCATAATTCTTAATTCCGGGTTTTTAATTATTCTCGCTTCATCCCATATCCCCTCATCAATAAAAGACTGTAGCAACTTAGCTCCGCCTTCTACAATCACGCTTTGAATCTTTAATTGGTAAAGTGCATTTACTATCTGATGAACCAAACTCATATCTGCCGTCACTTGGTAATACACCAAATTTTCTTCCTCTTCATGCTTAACGGCATTGAATACAATTGTTTTCACTTTATGATCGAATACTTTCAGGGAAGAAGACAACCGTAAATGCATATCAACCACCAACCGGATCGGGGAACTGCCTTTCCATAACCTTGTTGTCAGTTTCGGATCATCATTCATTGCTGTATTAGTACCCACCAATATTGCCGCTTCTTCGCTCCGCCATTTATGTACAAGACGATTGGAGTATTCATTACTAATAAACAACCTCGGACTTGCAGACTCTTCGAAAGTCCCCCCTTCGGGGGGATTTAGGGGGGGCGCAATTTTTCCATCTCCCGTCTCCGCCCATTTCAAAATAATATAAGGCCGGTGCTTTGTGTGAAATGTGAAGAATCGCTTATTCAGTTCCTTACATTCATCTTCCAATACACCAACTTCGATCTCCACTCCTGCTGCTTTTAGTTTTTCAATACCTTTTCCATCCACTTCTTTAAACGGATCACGGCAACCAATAACAACTTTTGGGATTTTGTACTTAATGATCAGATCAGCGCAGGGAGGGGTTTTACCAAAGTGGGCGCAGGGTTCCAGGGAAACATACAATGCTGACTGATGGATATTATCTGCATGACCGTTTGAAATGGCCTGGCTGATAGCATTCACTTCTGCATGGGCTTCTCCGTATTTTTGATGATACCCTTCTCCAATTATTAGCCCTTTATATATCAGTACTGCACCCACCATTGGATTAGGTGCTGTGTTACCTGCACCCAGCTTTGCCAGTTGCAGGCAACGATGCATAAAATATTCAGCAGTATTGTCGTGAACAGCGGAACTCATGGGTTGCAAAAGTAAATGAATTAAGTTTGCCGTTATGACCATACAGGAAGCAACTTATTTCTTACTTAATAAACTTCGCCCCATCTATCCTGGAGGAGAAGCCGGTCTAATAACGGATTGGGTAATGGAAAATTTGACCGGTTCCAAAAAAGCAGAACGTATGTTATATAAAAATGCTGCTATTACCCAAAAAGAAGAACTGCAGTTAAAGGAATTCACTGAAAGGCTGATACAACACGAACCCGTACAATATGTTTTGAACGAAGCCTGGTTTTACGGATTGAAATTCTATGTTGACAAAAATGTACTGGTACCAAGACCGGAAACAGAGGAACTGGTGGAGTGGGTTATTTCCGGTTGCAAATTGACCGTTGACAAACTATTAATACTGGATATTGGCAGTGGCAGCGGCTGTATCCCTATCACCTTAAAAAGAAAACTGCGTAATGCTGAAGTATGGAGTTGTGATATAAGTGAAGCGGCAATACAGGTATCCGAAAAAAATGCAACTGCTCTCAGCTCTGAGGTGAATTTTCTCGTGCTTGATTTTTTAGCTGAAGAAAAGACAAACCAACTTCCTTCTTTCGATATCATCATCAGCAACCCGCCATATATTCCTGAAAAAGACAAAGAACAAATGGAGCCGAATGTATTGAAATATGAGCCATATAGCGCTTTATTTGTACCGGATAATGATGCACTCATCTTTTATAAAGCTATCGCAGACTTTGGAAAAGATCATTTGAACCCGGGAGGGATAATCTATCTGGAGATGAATGAAAACATGGGCAAAGACATCTCCGACCTGTTTAATTCTAAAGGCTATACAACAGAATTAAAAAAAGACATGCAGCTAAAAGAAAGAATGCTGAAAGCAAGTATTAACCGGGAGAACACTATTTAGAGCTAATCGGTAAATATTGGTAAAAGATTTTTACTTCACTGTTGCCACCACCTTAGCCCCTGCCTTCTTAGACAACCGCATAATACGAAATACTTCGCCATAATAGGCGGCAGTATCCGCATTGATCACCACAGTGGGCGTATCCACGGTGGCCCTGTGTTTTTCTATCTCGCGGATAAGGAAAGTATCAATATTAATGTGATCTACCTTGCTGGCGCCAATAAAAAAATTCTGCTCTTTATCAATGGATACCATAATATTCTGTTTTGCTTTCGCGTCTTTCGTACCTCTTGGCAGGCCCACTTTCACTACATTGGGATTGGCCAGTGTCGCCACGATCAAAAAGAACATCAGCAGGATAAACAGGATATCATTCAATGAGTCCGTGAACACTTCTGATTCTTCCCCTTTATGTTTTTTTCTGAATTTCATTGACGGTTAATTAGTTTGTAGTCAAATGGCATAAGTTCTTCCAATGCGCCAGTTTAACGTGTAGGCTCCTGCAGTACATCCAGGAAATCTGAAGAAGCAGCTTCCATCTTGTTAGCTGTTTTATCAATCTGTGTATTGAGATAGCTATAGGCCAGGTAAGCGCCCAAACCAATTACCAGTCCCGTAATAGAAGTGATCAGCTTTGTATAAATACCGCCTGCTATAGTTCCTACTTCAAACTCGTTGGAAGTAGTGATCCGGGAAAACAACTGCATCAAACCTACCAGCGTACCCACGAATCCAAAGATCGGGGCCGCTTTGGAAACAACGGAAAGGATACCAAGGTTCTTTTCCAGTTTATACATCTCCAGTGTACCTACATTATCCATGCTTTTCTCAATACTGTCAATCGGTTTGCCAATGCGCTGGATACCTTTGTCAATAATACGTGCTACAGGGTTGTTCGTATTCTTGGCAAAACTTCTCGCCGCTGATACATTCCCGCTTACAATATGATCCCGGACAATATTCATGAAATTGTTATCAATCCTGGAGGCATTGCGGATGGCAATAGATCTTTCCGCAAAAACATATACAGCCAGCAGCAGCATAATGCCAAGCGGGATCATGATCCAGCCTCCCATCATTAACAATTCAAAAAAACTAAGTGAGCCGTCGCCGTTAGCGTCACCGGCCATCTGTTGTGTTACTTTGCTGAGTGAATCAACGATCTGTAAAAGGTGAAACATAGATTATTCTTCTTTAGGTGCGTAAATGTAAGGTAAGACGTGTAATTACTTTTTCGATTATTATCAACAGTTCTGAATAACAAGACCATGAACGAAAAAAATAATGCCACGTTGTACGTGGCATATAAGTTTTTGAGTTCTTTAACAGCCTGTTAGCTATCGGCACCTGCATGTTTTACCATCAGCGCCTGTATCTGCTTCATGGTTTTTTCCATGCCATCAGCGCTGCCATCCAGGAATATCACATTGCCCTTGCCATACTCAGCAAAGTTCTTGACAGCTTCTGTCCACATGCTGAAGAGGATTACGTTTGTATCCAAGTTGGCCTGTTTCATCTGCTCGGCCGCTTCTGACATACCTTTGGCCACTTCCTGGCGGAAAAGGGCCACACCCTGGCCGCGTAAACGTGCCGCTTCTTTTTCAGCTTCAGCTGCAATCTTAGTGGCATTACCATCGGCTTCCGCAGATTTTGTTTTGGTGATCAATAAAGCCTGTCCTTCATTTTCCGCAGCTGCTTTGAGGTTATTACTGGCCACTACCTTGCTCATAGAATCCAATATCACCTTATCAAATGTAATATCGTTGATCTGCAGATCCTGCAGGTGATAACCCCAGTTTTCCAAAGAATGATCCACCTGTTCTTTTACATATTCAACGATCTCTTTGCGAAGGCCCAGTACTTCTGCCTGCTTCTTAGTAGCCACAAAAGAACGGATATTACCTTCAATCGTTCTGATCAATGCCTGCATGAGATCACGGTCAGCAATAAATTTAAAAGCTACCCTTTTGATAGTTTCCTCATCAGCATTCTGAACAGAATACAACAACATGCTTTTGAAGTAAACATTCGCCTGGTCTTGTGTTACGGCCTGGAACTCCAGTTCCACTGAACGATTTTGTATAGATACTTTTTTAGATACTGTTTCCAGGAGAGGGATTTTCATATTCAAACCCGGGCGAACAATACGGCGGTATTTACCAAACATGGTGATAACACCGATATGAGCCTGGTTAATCGTAAAAAAAGATCCGAAGAAAATGATGACCACTATAATGACCCACCAGTAAGAAGAAAAAAACTGTTCAACATTCATAAAAGAAATTTTTAAATGACTGATCAATTATTATTTAGCAAGCTGCACTATTATAACACGCAACTAAGTTCACAAGAGCCGCCAAAGGTAGGATAAGACAAAATCAAATGAAAAAGATTTTATTCCCTGGTATAAACATACAGCTCCACTCTCCGGTTAAGTTGTCTTCCTGCGGCCGTTCCATTATCCGCCACAGGTATTCTGCCACCCCACCCTCTTGTAATGATGGTTGATCTCTGCAATACCATCCGTTCCCTGATAGCAGCCTCTACCGCCCAGGCACGCTCCTCCGCCAGCTTTTCGTTTATCTGAACGGTACCCGTAATATCGGTATGACCTTCCACAACAATTGAATCAATCTTTTTGGACCTTAGTTTAAAACAAATAGTATCCAGCATCAGGTAACCATCATTTCGCAGTTCCGACTTGGCGGTAGCAAATAATACATCCGGCAGGATCAACGTATCTATCACCACAAATTGGGTAGAAGGGATAACCACTACAGGCGGATTACTCATATTCTGCCTTACCTTTTGTCGCATGAATTCATGGCGTTCATTCTGTTCATAGATTACCTGTTCATTGATTTTCCATTCAGGACATATATGTTCATGCGGATCAAGCGGCGTTAATGAAATATCATCCAGGAATACAAAAAAATGTTTCTCCATCCTGATATTCGTTTCACCTCTTATATCACGGCGTGAAAAATTGGCTACCGCGATAAAAGCTTCGTCTCCTTTCGCCACATAAACCATGGAAACTTTTTGCCAGTTACTGTCTTTGGCGAATGCTCCCGCGGCAGGCCGGATAAATAAGGAAGGAGTAATATTTTGCAATCTTTTTTGGCCATATAAAAAATCGAAGGAAGTAAACAACACACCTACACTATCCAGGATATCATGCGGCGATTTAATATAAAATTCCACACGGTACCGGTGATCTTTACGAAGCCCGCAAAGCAACGGGCTCCTGACAAATGTCCGGTTAAAATTTTTACCGGTAAACCCCGCTTCTATAGCGAGTAAGTGCTCGCCACCGTGAGCCCTGGTAGCAGATTTGAAATAATTGCTGAAACCATCCCGGTTAGTGATCCAGCCTTCCGGTGCGCAATTCACCCTATACTCAGTACATGTGTTCTCTTCTTCAAATCCACCATTGACCAATAAGTTTTGGGAAAAAGAAACAAAAGAAAATAGCAGTAATGTTAATGTGACTAAGAAATTCATTACTAAAGAAACGGTAAGCTGTTTCATTGTATTGTTTAACGGGCAAGTGCAAACATAATAAGGAACATTCCTTTTCTCACGAATACTGTCAGTCCTTCCTGATCATGGTTCAGGCATCAACTTTTCTCTTCCCATATTCCCGCCAAATGCACCATTGTTTCAACCGCTTTATTCATATCCTGTACACTGATAAATTCTAATTTGGAATGAATTGCCTGTTCGCCCGCAAATAAATTAGGACATGGCAACCCCATAAATGAAAGCCTGCTGCCATCTGTTCCGCCACGGATGCTTTCTGTTTTTACCGCCAATCCTGTTTTCTCAATAGCCTGTTTTGCATAATCAATAACCTGCGGGTGCAGGTCCAGTATTTCTTTCATGTTGCGGTATTGCTCCGTAACTATAAATTCAAAAGACACTTTGGGGTATAACCTCACTGTTTCATCCACCATTGTTCTGAGAAAATCTTCCTTCTTTTTTAAACCCGGTGTTTCGAAATCACGAATGATAAAATCTATCGTACATTTTTCAGCAACACCCTCTATTCTTACCGGGTGAATAAAGCCTCTTTTGCCTTCTGTTGATTCAGGAGATAAACGGTCTTTGGGTAAAGCATCGAGTATATGCCCCGCTATCTTCATCGCGTTGATCATCTTATCCTTTGCATAACCGGGGTGAGAAATAACGCCGTGAATAATTACCTGCACACCATCAGCGCTGAACGTTTCATCTTCTAATGAACCGGCATCTCCGCCATCCAGTGTGTAACCAAAATCCGCTCCGAGTTTTTCCAGGTCAACTTTCACCGTTCCCTTTCCCACTTCTTCATCAGGAGTAAATAAAATTTTAATCGTACCATGCTTCACTCCTTTATTGGTCTGTAAAAAATTAGCGAGGTCCATTATTTCGGCTACGCCGGCTTTATCATCTGATCCCAGTAATGTATTCCCGGAAGCCGTGATAATATCGTGACCGTTCAGCTTTTTTAAATACGGGTACTCACTCAACCGCAATACCTGTGTTTTATCATCAGGCAATACGATATCCTGTCCCTGGTAGTTTTTATGAACAATAGGTTTCACATTCGTACCGCTGCAATCCGGCGCAGTATCCACATGTGCGCAAAAACAAATAACCGGAACTTTCTTATCAGTATTGGAAGGAATAGTAGCGTACACATAACCCGACTCATCTATGTGTGCATCGTCAACGCCCATCTTTTTCAGTTCTTCCGCCAATAGCTTACCCAGGTCCTTTTGTTTTGCAGTTGTTGGTTGTGAAGAAGACAATGGATCACTTTGCGTATCCACCTGCACATATCGTAAAAATCTCTCTGCAGCGGTAAACTGATAATTTTCAAACATATCTACACTTTTGGGACATCGAATATACGACTTAATGCACATTGGTGCATTTATAAGGTTTGCAAAAAACAGGGAATATTTTTACCTTTTCCATTCAACTAAAACCAACTAGGTATGAAAAAATGGTTAATTGGCTCTTTACTCGGAGCGATCCTTGTCTTTTTATGGCAATTTCTTTCGTGGACTATGCTTGGCATTCATGATGGTGAAGCTAAGTACACACCGGCGCAGGACAGCATTATGAGCTATCTTTCTTCGGTGATCAAAGAAGATGGTATGTATATGCTGCCAACAGTGCCACCCGGCTCATCCATGAAGGATGGAGAAGCATTGGCAGAAAAAATGAACGGGAAGCCTTTTGCTACTGTCGTTTACAAAAGCTCGTATGTACGTAGCATGACCAAACCTATGATCCGCGGCTTCCTGGTTGATCTGTTCCTTGTGTTTTCTCTTATTTATATTTTAACCCGTGGCGGCACACCAAAAGCCATGAGAATTGTAGCGGGTTCAGTCGCGGTTGGTTTATTCACTTTTTTGGTGGGGCCATATACAGCACATAACTGGTTCCAGGTTCCCATGGAAGCTATAACAGGTCATTTGATTGATGCTATAGTTGCATGGGGATTGGTGGGTGTCTGGCTCGGATGGTGGCTGAACAGAAAATAGTAACGAGAAGAAATAAGCAATTGGCAATAAGCAAACGGTTCATGACAGTATTAGTACCAGGATTGCTTTGAGTTTTTTATTATTGCCAATTGCCTGTTACCAATTATTTATGGCATTATTATAAGTGACTTTGCGTCTATTGCTACCAGTTCAAGATCAAACACCAGGTCCTCTCCTGCTAACGGATGATTGGCATCCAATAAAACGATATCATCTTTTATCTCAGTGATGACTACCTGGAATTGCTGTCCCTGCCCGTCATTCATGGCCAGCGGCATACCTACTTCTATTTCCATATCTTTTGGAAACCGGTCTTTCGGCATTTCAATGATCATATCCTCATTTTTGGGACCGTATGCTTCAAGGTGTGGAATATTGATCGTCTTTTTTTCGCCCACCGTCATACCGGTTACACCATCATCAAATCCCTTTATCACATTACCACTGCCTACTTCAAACTCCAGAGGTTCGCGGCCTTCTGATTTATCAAATGTTTCTCCATTGGTAAGTCGTCCATGATAATGCACTTTTACCTTGTCCCCTTTTTTAACCTGTTGCATCTTTTAAATTTAAAATTATAGAATGGTTGCATGCAGGATGCAACTTTTGTGCAAGTTAACAGAAAATGATAAACGGCAGATATTTCGCATTTAAATAGGGAATAATTGTGGAAATTTGTTTCCCAACATGTAAAAAGCACATAATGAAATTACTATTGCCATTTCTTTTTGTTTTTTTAACCAGTACCCGCAGCCCTGCACAAAACAGTCCGGTTTCATTAAACAATGGGCCCCGCATATTGGCCGCTGCTGAACGTGTGAATGTTTACCTGCCGTTAATAAAGGGAAGAAAAGTGGGCATCTTTGCTAATCAAACCTCCATGGTTGGCAACACACACCTGGTTGATACATTAAGAAAACTGGGTGTTGATATCAAAGTAATATTCGGACCTGAGCATGGTTTTCGGGGTACAGCAGATGCAGGAGAAAAAGTCGGCAATTACATTGATGAAAAAACGGGTATTCCTGTCGTATCACTTTACGGAAGCAAACGAAGACCTTCTGCGGAAGATGTAAAAGATGCTGATATTCTCATTTTTGATATACAGGATGTGGGTGTACGTTTTTATACTTTCATTTCTTCACTGGAAGAATTTATGGAAGCTGCATTTGAATTGGGTAAACCATTGATGATCCTTGACCGGCCCAATCCAAACGGCTTTTATGTTGATGGCCCTGTATTGGATAAAAAATTCCAGTCATTCGTAGGTCGTCAGCCTGTACCCATTGTATATGGAATGACGATCGCGGAATATGCGTTTATGATAGCCGGCGAAAAATGGCTGAGTGAAAAAGCCAATACCCGTTATGATTACTATAAGAACCATGCGCAAAATTCTGCTGATACTCCTTTTCATTTCCAGGTGATCAAATGCGGCAACTATACTCACAAAAGCAAATATGTTTTACCCGTAAGGCCTTCACCGAATCTCCCGGATATTCAATCTGTCTATCTCTATCCTTCTACCTGTTTCTTTGAAGGAACCGTATTAAGTGAAGGCAGGGGAACCAACAAACAGTTCCAGGTATTTGGCCATCCCTCTTTGCCAAAAAATTTATATTCATTCACTCCTAATCCTAATGAAGGAGCCAAAAGTTCGAAGCTATATGGACAAGTATGTTATGGGTGGAGCTTATCAGGAACACCAGAAGAAGTACTAAAGAAAGTGGATAATAAAATACAACTGAAATGGCTGATGGAAGCCTACCAGCTCTTTCCGCGAAAAGACAGTTTCTTTATTTTCCCCAAATCAGGAAAGATGGAAGAATCATTCTTTAATAAACTGGCGGGTAATAATGAACTGTGGCAACAGGTAAAAGCAGGCAAAAGCGAAGCAGCGATCCGGGAAAGCTGGGAACCCAAACTGAGTGAATTCAAAGTGACCAGGAAAAAATATTTGCTGTATGAAGATTTTGAATGATTATGCCCGCTATTTAAAACACTAAATTCATTATATCAACCGGGAAAGATCACTATTCTATCCACAGGCATAAGTAGATTTACTAACACTCTATAAAACAACAGCATATTGTCAGTAATTGCCAGCCCGTCAACCGGTTTATTTCCGTAATTTCAAGCACCCAAACTGCTTAAATAAACATGCACGATCAACCAGCGATCTTTTCCCTGCTGCAACAATATATTCCGGCCCTTAGTTCTTACAACGAATTATTCTCTGCTGATAATACTATAAGGCCTGACTGGCAAACTTTTTTCGCTTCACTTCATCAATTAGGATATAAAGAATTACAAAACCGTAATATTGATATACAGCGGCTACTGAAAGAAAATGGTGTAGCCTATAATATTTATAATGACCCCTCCGGGCAAACACGTCCCTGGGAACTTGATCCCATACCTCAATTAATAACAGCTAATGAATGGGAAACCATCAATGCAGGTTTGATACAGCGTGCAGAATTGTTTGATCTTTTATTGAAAGATATTTACGGTCCGCAAACACTTATAAAAAATGGCATCATTCCACAGGAACTGATTTACCTGCATCCCGGCTTTATCCGGTCATGTGTAAATGTCAAATTACCCGGAACACAGCACCTGGTTTTATATGCAGCGGATATGGCCCGTGGCAATGATGGTCGTTTATGGATCATCAGTGACCGTACGCAGGCGCCATCAGGTTCGGGTTATGCGCTGGAAAACAGGTTTGCAATGTCAAGTGTATTACCTGAATTATTTTCCAACCTCAATGTAAAGAGGTTATCACCTTACTTTGATTCACTGCAACAGGCATTGACGGATATAGCGCCGCATAATACGGATAATCCAAGAGTGGTCATACTCACACCGGGTCCTGATAACGAAACGTATTTTGAACATTCTTATCTCGCCGCTTATCTCGGACTTACATTAGTGCAGGGCAATGACCTGATGGTAAAAGATAATTATGTATGGCTAAAGACTATTGATGGTTTGGAAAAAGTGGATGTGCTGTTACGCAGGCTGGATGACAGCTATTGCGATCCGCTGGAATTAAAAAGCGATTCACTGTTAGGCATTCCGGGCCTGGTGCAGGTAGTGAGAAAAGGAAATGTAGCTATTGCCAACCCGCTTGGAAGCAGTATAGTAGAAAGTGCAGGCCTTGTTCCTTTTTTACCTGCTATTGCCAAACATTTCTTTGGAAAGGAACTGATCATGCCGACCATCGCCACATGGTGGTGCGGTCAGCCCAAAGAAATGAATTATGTAATCGCTAATTTAAAAACGCTGGTAGTAAGAAAGATATTCAGGAATGTGGCCGGCACCCGTTCTGCTATTGATGGCGCTTCGCTGTCAGTAATACAGGCAGAAGAGTTGATACGACAAATAAAAGCCAGTCCCTACCTGTATGTCGGGCAGGAAAAAATTAATTTCTCCTCCACACCTTCATGGGTGGATGGAAAAATTGAAGCGGGTCATTCGTTGTTCAGGAGTTTCCTGGTCAGCCATAACAACAGTTATATTGCCATGCCCGGCGGCCTGACACGAACCAATACACAGAAAAATAGCTTCATTATCTCCAATCAGCTTGGAGGTATCAGTAAAGACACCTGGGTTCTTTCAGCGGATGATGAACAGGAGCAAACGGTAAACCTCCAATTGACTACCGATACATTGCAGCATACAATACATAAGCGGTCACTCCCAAGCCATACTGCGGAGAATCTCTTCTGGGTAGGCCGCTATACGGAACGGGTTATTTATAACGCCCGGCTGCAGCGTACCGTAATGCAAAAGATGTTGCAAAGCAACAAACCATTTACTGCTGATAGCGGGGGCACAGAATCTGTATTGCTTCATACATTAACACAGTGTACTTATACTTTTTCCGGCTTCTTTGAAGACAGCGATCCTGCGAAAAGAAAAGATATCTACGCGAAGCCATGGACAGAGTTAACCGATGTTTTATACAATGAAAAAAGAAACGGCAGTCTTAGTCATAATCTTTCTTTGTTGAAAAACGCCGTCTATAGCGTCCGTAATTTCTGGGCGCTGGATACCTGGCGTGTACTGCGGCAGATGGAAGAGGAATGGAATAAAGCGAAAAAGGATAATACTACCGATCATCTGCGGATGATCAGCAGTATTGATGCATTGAATACTTCAATGTTTGCCTTCCTTGGAATGAACAGGGAAAGTGTTCGCAGGGAACAGGGATGGAATATCATGGATCTTGGCAGGAAACTGGAACAGGTGCTGTACATCATTACTTTATTAAGAAGCGTTTTTCAAAACAAACAGGAAGACCAGGTGGAGCATGAGTTGCTGGAGTCCGTCATGATCGCCAGCCAGAGCCTGATTACTTACCGTTATACTTACCGCGACCATTTGCAATTACCATTGGCGCTCGAATTGCTGATGCTGGATACCAACTACCCGAAGTCACTGGCTTATTTAGTGAAAAAAATAAAACGCTATGTTTCGCTTTTGCCCAAGGAAGGAAAAGAAATACCGTTAAGCGATAAGCAACGCAATATCCAGGAGGCTGACTCTTTATTAAAACTGGCGGATGTAGTAGCATTGGCAAAACATGACCCGTACACCGGGGAGTATGTTTCCCTGAATAAGTTTTTGGATAAATTATACTCGCTGATCGCCGATACTTCGATGGGTATCTCCAAAACGTATTTTAAACACAGCCAGACACAAAAACAATTATTTACAGCTAACCTTATCTGATTTGAACATTGCACCATGCTTTATTCTGTTGAACATACTACCAAATACCAATACCACGAGCAGGTGAGCCTTTGCCATAACATCGCCGTACTAGCGCCGCGCAATACCGATAAACAAACCTGTAAAGCATTTAATATTATTATTTCACCGTTGCCGGAAGTACTGGAAGAACATGTGGACTTCTTTGGCAACAAATTGTATTATTTTGTTATTGAACAGGAGCATGAAGAATTAACTGTCATTGTCAGATCACAGGTGGAAAAAACAATATCTCCTGGTGCACCGGCATCCTACCCTGCACAAAGCTGGGAAATGGTAAGAGATATGCTACTCGTTTCTACCGGGGAGTATATGGAGGAAAAGCAATTCACCCATCCTACGGAAATAACGGCTACCTCTCCTGAAATAAAAAACTATGCTGAAAAATCTTTTACAAAAGACAGAGCATTGTTTGAAGCCGTATATGATCTGGTAAAACGTATTTACACAGATTTCAGTTTTACACCCGGTTTTACTACCATCTCTACTCCCCTTTCTGTTGTGATGAAAGAACGGAAAGGCGTTTGCCAGGATTTTGCTCATCTTGCCATTTCCTGTATTCATTCTATGGGCCTGCCGGCAAGATATGTAAGCGGTTACCTGGAAACATTAGCGCCTGCAGGAAAAGAAAAGCTTACCGGTGTTGATGCATCTCATGCATGGATATCGGTATTCATTCCCGGAATGGGCTGGGTGGACTTTGATCCTACCAATAATCAACTGGCTAATGAACAATATATCACTATCGGCTGGGGCCGTGATTATTTTGACATCATTCCACTCAAAGGAGTGATCATGAGCAGCAGTTCGCATGAATTGACGGTATCGGTAGATGTGAAAAGGATAGAAGAATAATATCTTGTACAGAATTTGAAACACAAAAGCACGAAGACACAGAGGCACAGAGATTTTTTATTGCTTTGTGTATTCGTGGCTCATATATATTAAACTAAGAACACTGCCTCTATTTTTTATTTCTCACTTTTTCTTTTTCTGACATTTGCTTCATCCTGTATTTTACCATTTTGCTGATCAATGCCAGGGGAAGTGGCTTACCCAAGGGAAACTTGGCTGTGCTTTTTGCTCCTGCATAAGGTGCAAGTTCCTTTTTGAATCCTTCAACTCCAACCGGCGCCGGATAAAAAGCGATATGGCTTTTCCACGCGGCAAAAGAAACCAGGTTTCCATTCAATGTAAAGGTGGGAATTGCATATTTGATCGTTTCTTCCGCTTTGGGCGCCGACTTCCTGATGGTAGCTCTTAACAGTTCCAGCATCTTTTGAATGTCTTTGGGGAAGCCGGCAATATATTCATTGATAGTTGCCGCCGGTTTACTTTTCATCGCCTTTGCCATCATTTATAGTTATTAATAGTTAAGGAATGATACAAATTTACATTCCCGTTCTAAGATGGATGCTATGTGAAAGCGACATTATAAGAGGTAGAATGCGGCAATTTCCTATTTTTTCTTCCGGATCGTTTCATGGATAAAAGTCAGCTTCTCCTTTACTGCTTCATTGATCACAAAGGGATAGGAATCTTTCATTCCCATGGCACGGTTCAGGCTGTTCATCACGAAGGACAAAGGTATCCATCGCTCAAGGATGTCATCAATAGACTTAGCAGTATAAGGATCAATATTCAGCCGGGCACTCATATCATTATCGGCATCGGCGGATCTTGGGTTTAGTGTCATACCAAATGAATAAGCGGTTTCCATTGTATCCACAATATGCATATAATGCGCCCAGGTCTCCGCCCAGTCTTCCCAGGGATGGGAACTGGCGTAAGCACTGATAAAACTCTCTTTCCATTCTTCTGACGCAGCTTTGCTGTAATGTTGTTTCAATGCTTCGGCATAATCGGTGGTTTCATCACCAAAAAGTTCCCGGAAGGGCTGTAGCCTTTTTGTATTATCTATCAACTGATCCCAGTAGTAATGCCCTATCTCGTGGCGAAAATGCCCCAATAGTGTTCGATACACTTCATCCATCTGGTTGCGGGCCATTTCACGGATAGCATCATCGGCTTCCGCTATATTGAGTGTGATCAGTCCATGATCATGGCCGGTCAGTAAACGTTTTTTCCCATCTTTATTTTCATCCGCCAGGAAATCGAAGGCAATTCCCTTGTTCTCATTCTCGGTTTTACTGATGACAGGTAATTTGAAACGTAGCAAAGAATAAACGAGCCGGTGTTTGGCTATTTCAATGCGGGTCCATTTTTCCAGGTTATCCGGTTTGCTGAGATCAGGTATAGTGTGATTAAGCTCACAGGCAATACAAAATTCCGCTTCGCTGTCATGCGGGAGTAGCCAGTTGCATACATTGTATTGTTTATTGCTGCAGTATTTATAGCGTGGCGTGGATGAAGTAATTTTTCCTTTGCTATCAAACAGGACATAACTATTGTCTTCCGCCGGTTGCAAGGCTACCAGGTCCATCCGCTGAGGATCAAAACCCAGGGAAGCATTGCATTGTACACAAAAGGTATTTTCAAAATAGACGGGCTGACCACAGTGGTCACATTTAAAAAGTTTCATTTGAGAAATAGCTTGTTTGAAATTGTTTCTTGTTGCAAAGTAGTTAATTAATCAAGAAATGTGCCTGATAGGAAATGGCATGCGAATAATGTGAACTATGCCAAATGTACTTCTAATATCACCCTTTCGGGGTTAAGCCCCAGCTGGTTGCTACATATCTATAGTAATACCACCTCTTCGAGGTTTTAATCCTGAAAGGATGATATTAATATAGTAAGTAAGTCATCAAAGATGTTGGGTTCCAAATCCCGAAGGGATGGCATTGGATTTCTAAATGAATACTATTACAAATACACAAAGACCAGTAAAAAATAACTTATTTAAAAAGAAAAGATAAATCTGTTAACGTATTATCTCTTTTAAAACAATATATATAAAGTCTATAAAAGGTTAAATCAGATTCTTTGCTCATGTCTTTTGTCAGGCCCACAATAGATACATCATTTACTAAATACTCAGACCCTGTTCTATTATCCTTAGTATTGTCGTACTTATACAACAACGATTTAGCCAATGATTGAACCTGTTTAAAATCAGAAACTTCATTTAGATAAAGCTTATAGGAAGTACTGTCGGTAAATTTTAAACTAACACCAAATAAAGTATCTTTAGAATCCTTATATGTATGAACGAAGAATGAAAGGCTATTAAATTTCATTGATCTTGATTCAGCTGTATCGGTTATTGTACGTGTCACAATTGTATCAGTATTTGTACATTGACTTATGTCTATTTTGAAACAGGCTTTATCCAAGTCGGCAATTGGTATTTTACTATTTAATACGTAGTCATGAAAATTTTTAAATAAAGTTTCAAATGGATAATTAAACGTCCCATTGGCATTTGTTATCAAGAAATTATTTTTATTCCTAAAATAACTTACGAGATTGCTGTAGTTAGATATCAATGTATCCTGTAAGTCAATATCAGAAGAATACAGTATTAATGAATCCAACGCTTTAATTGCATCTGAATAATTGTATCTACGCTCTTCGAACGTAACCTTTATAAGATACTTGTGATAAAAATTCAGCGGGTTTTTTACGTGGTTCAATCTATTTAGAACGCCATCATAGTTCTTTTCTTTTTCATACTTTTCAGTACTTGAATATAAGTCTTCGAACTCTTCAGTAGCATCCAAATATTTTAAAGTTATATCATACCAATAGCTACTTTCTTCTGCAATGAATTCATTTACACCTTTATCCCCTCTAAGTACATCGAATATTCGATTGGCCTCTTTAACCTCATTCATATTCATTCTGAAAAGCCCTGTGAAAAAGAGTTTGTATTCGTAACCAAAATTGTCTACGATTCTGAAGTAGTTATATGAATCTTTTTTGTTTAGGTAAATAAATAATTTGCCATAGTCTGGTTTATAAGTGGCAGGCATTCTGGCATAGTAAGAGTTTGAAACTTTTAAATATGGATCTATCCAGCCCGGTTTTCCTGTGTAAGGGTTATAATTCCCTTTTGTTGAGTAGTTGTCAAACATGCTATTATTTGGCGTCGTTCTAAAATGGGGCTGAATATAAGTCCCATCATTTTTTAAATACCCATTAACGAAGACATCACTTTTCTGAGCAGATAAATTGTTAAGAAAAAAGCAGGTTATCAGTAAAAAAAAGGTTCTAAGCATTGCTGTCATTTGAACGGGATTTTCTTATCCTGAAAATTATCAAGAAGGGCCTGTACACTTTTAATTACCTGCGCACCCCTAAGTTAATAAAGCCGAATACATTCACAATCCCCATATGAGATTCGTGGGCTATGAATTTGGCAATAATCTGATTTCTTTCCTTCTAAACAAATGATAAGTCATATTTCAAAAGAAGTCTATCATTTTTTTGAATAAATAGCAATTTGTTCATATCAACTATAGGCCTTACCCAAAGCCTATTTAATACTTTTTGCAATTCTTCTATGTCTTGATTCATTTGAAGTTCTCGAACAATAAAATCCCTATCAAAATTAGGTTGATTGCCTACAGAATTGCCTACTGTTCGCCATTTTTTGTATTGCTGAATTTTTTCTTTTTTTGGTACATAACTTTTGCCATCGTGGGGAATGTAGGCAATTTGATAATTGTGAACTATCACATTTCTATATTCTCTCACTAATCTTGAAATTCGCTTATATTCTTTCCAATCTGCAAATCCATGCAAATATTCATCAAGTATATTTTGCCTACTTGGCAATTTTATTGGAGGAGGTTTGCCTTTTGATAAATAATGTTCAAAAGCACTATCATAATATTTGTCATACCAGCCATCTGCAATTTTCAAAAAACCATCTTTAGTCAACTTTTGTAAAATGACTGTTTGCTGATTAGTGCATTCAAGAATAATAAAATATATTTTAGTCAAAAATTCCTCGACTGAATCACATACGCTCCCTAAATGAGTATAGAAGTTTTCAAAAAAAGAAATCTGTTTTTCTTCCAGTGCATTGTACGCATATAAGAAATTCAAAAAAATAGAGTAGTGGTAAGAACCAATCTCATGAAAATCCGCTGACGTGTTTTCTCTGGGATCAATTTTAAGTTTGTCGTCATCATCAAATATTGAATTATCAAGCCTATTAGTAAAAGGGACGATAAAATTTTTCCAGAAGAACTCGCAATTTGGAAATGAGGTGGCTAAAATGTGTCCGAAGTTTTTCTCTTTAACATGTCCATGCTTTTTAAAGCTCGTATGAGATATTATTTCTTTGAGTTTAGATATTTCGATTTGCATATAGTTTCATGTAATGAGTCGTAATAAAACTACTTTATATCATTAACACATCCAAATTAGACAGTCTAATAGGTTAGTAATATAAATAGTGGTATTGTGTTCCAGCGGAACACATCGTGGGTAAAAAAATCATACGGATATGAACGGCGGCGTTCCGTAGGAACGCATGGTGCTAATATTGAAAATGGATTGCACGAAACGTTCCGATGGAACGTTGGCTGGTTTCATTTGATACGGTTATACCCACGAGTTGTCCCGATGGGACAAGAGAAGATTCCTATTATTGCTGAATAAAATAATAGCCATCGGATCACAGAACTCACATCCGGCAATTCGTGTTTTTCCAAATCTATCAGACACTTCGCAATGCGGAATGGAATTATTGAACGTACAACTAAGCCCTTCGTTTCGCCCTGGGTAAATTTACAACAGGCGATGATCCTTAGATAAACTCAGAACAGTCCTACCGTTGGTAAAAAAATCCATTTATTCTTTCTATTTAATCAACTCCCTTCTTCAACCGCAGATCCAGCGTACACGGAAATTCATTATTTATTTCCGGCGCCGGCGCATCATACACAAAACTGCCACGGTTGTTTTCGATATAATGCTGCGTTACGGAGGATAGCACGGTTATAAAACGCGGTTCTTGTGTATGGCTGGTATTGCCAAAGCGGTTGATGCGGCGGCTTTCCGCTTCAAAACTGTTGATGGGGAACGTATCGTAACTTCTGCCGCCGGGGTGCGATACATAATACGTGCAACCACCAATGGAGCGGCCATTCCATGTATCTACAATATCAAAAGTGAGTGGCGTATCAACACCAATGGTGGGGTGCAATGCACTCGGCGGCTGCCAGGCCCGGTAACGGATACCGCAAACATATTCGCCTTTTACACTAGTGGCTGTAAGCGGAACGCGAACACCACCGCAGAGGAGAATATAGCGGTTGTCGTTGATACCGGATAGTTTTACCTGCACCCTTTCTAAAGAACTGTCAACAAAACGTGCCGTGCCGGAGCTGCTCATTTCTTCGCCCAGTACATGCCAGGGCTCAATACCCATACGCAGTTCCATTTTAATATCTTTTACCGTAACCGAACCGTAATGCGGAAAACGAAATTCGAAAAATGGCTTGAACCAGTTGATGTCGAATGCATAACCGGCCATATTTAAATACTCTACCACATCAGCCATATCCTGCTGCACATAATGCGGCAGCAAATATTTATCGTACAGGCTGGTGCCCCAGCGTACCAGTTTATGCTTGTATGGTTTTTTCCAGAATGTGGCTATCAATGCACGGATGAGCAACATTTGCAGCAAACTCATTTGCTTATGCGGTGGCATATCAAACGCCCGGAATTCTAAAATGCCCAGCCTTCCTGCAGAAGAATCGGGAGAATATAATTTATCAATACATAATTCGGAGCGATGCGTATTACCCGTAATGTCAGTAAGCAAATGCCGGAATATTCTGTCGGTAATCCAAAAAGGAATAAAGCCTTTTTCGGGCACCTGGCTAAAAGCAATTTCCATTTCATAAAGACGGTCTTCAAAACCTTCATCAAAACGGGGGGCCTGGCTGGTAGGCCCGATAAAACTACCGGAAAACAAATACGATAAACCGGGATGGTGTTGCCAGAAAGTGATTAAACTCCGCAACAGATCAGGGCGGCGCAACAGCGGACTATCTGCCGGCTTTGCAGCACCAATGGTAATATGATTACCACCGCCAGTGCCGGTATGGCGTCCATCCAGCATAAACTTTTCGGTACCCAGTCGTGATAATCTTGCCTGTTCGTATAAAGTATCTGTATTGGCTAAAAGGTCCTTCCAGTTTTTTGCAGGGTGAATATTTACTTCTATCACGCCGGGGTCTGGTGATACTACCATACGTTCCACCCTGGTATCTCTTGGTGGTTCGTAGCCTTCGATACGCACCTGCATTTTTAATTTAGCTGCCGTGCTTTCGATACAGGCTACCATATCCAGGTAGTGTTCTATATAATCCATCGGCGGCAGAAAAATATAAATATGGCCATCCCGTACTTCCACACTTAATGCCATGCGGATGGTTTCAATCTCCCTGGTAATTTCTTCAGGCGGTTCTTTTTCTTTAGCCTTCTTTTTTTCAGCAGTTGCATTTCTCTTCTCGAACTTTTCTTTATTCTCCCCTGCTAATTTTGTTATCGGTTCTGTGTTTTTAAATACTTTTCCATAGCGCCACAATATCGCTTTATGAAAATCTTCCAGCTCAGGCAGCTCTTCAAACAAACTGCGTTCTACTTTATACGGTATCCTGGCTTTGGGCACCACCGGCAACGAGTCCAACGGTAAGCGTAACCCTATGGGAGAATTACCGGGAACTAAAAAAAGATGCTCCCGGTTAAAGACCCATTTACAGCTCAACCATTTATCATCCCAGTAATTCCAGCGAAGTGGTATTACATAGCCCACAGGTTCATCCAGCCCCTGGTTAAGCAGCTGTGCTAACGTACGCCGCTCCAATGGGTCTTTTAAATTTGCTTTTAACGGATCAACATTGGCTGGATTTTTTCCTTCGGTCCATAAAAAATAAAATACATCTTCGTAAGCCGTGCTTATATTATCCAGGCTAACCGCTAAATGCCTGGCCAGTTCGTTAGTAAATGCTTTGGCATCTTTTATAGTGTATTTCTTTTTGGTTTTTTCGTGGGCGATCAGATCAAGGTTTTTCCAAACGGGAAAACCATCTTTCCGCCAGAACAAACCGTATTGCCATCTTGGTAATGGTTCACCGGGATACCATTTACCCTGCCCGTAATGGATCAATCCACCGGGACCAAATTTATCTCTTAAGCGGAAAATAAGATCATGTGATAATTCTCTTTTTTCTTTTCCATCGGCAGCGGTATTCCATTGCGCCGATTCCATATCATCAATAGAAACAAAAGTAGGCTCTCCACCCATCGTCATGCGTACATCACCTGTTGCTAAATCTTCGTCCACCTGTTCGCCAATTGCATTTATTTCTATCCATTGCTGTTCGGTAAAGGGTTTGGTTACTCTTGGGTCTTCATAAATTCTTGTCACCGAATTTTCAAATTCAAAAGTCACTTCGCACTTATCAGTAGCCCCCACTACTGGCGCGGCACTTGCATAATCGGGTGTACATGCCAGTGGTATATGTCCTTCGCCGGCAAATAAACCGGAAGTGGCATCTAAACCAATCCAGCCTGCGCCGGGAATATATACTTCTACCCAGGCATGCAAATCGGTAAAATCTTTTTCAGGGCCCGAGGGTCCATCCAATGATTTTTCATCAGAAGTTAACTGCACCAAATAACCGGATACGAAACGGGATGCCAACCCTAAATGCCGCAATACCTGTACAAAAAGCCAGGCTGTATCCCTGCAGGAGCCCAGTGTTTTTTCCAGCGTTTCCTCAGGAGTTTGTACCCCCACTTCCATGCGGATGGAATAATTAATATCCTTATTTATTTTTTGATTGAGGTACACCAAAAAATCATTGATCGTTTTTTTGCTCCTGTCAACACCCTTTAACCATTCCATTAGCCGGGGGCCGCTTTCTTTTATTTCCAGGTAAGGGATTAATTCTTTGGGTAATTCGCCACGATATTTAAAAGGGAAATTTTCGGCATATTCTTCTACAAAAAAATCAAAAGGATTGATGCTGACTAAATTGGCAATTACTTCTACTTCTACTTTTAGCTGCGTAGTTCTTTCTGGAAATACGACACGGGCCTGGTAATTACCAAACGGGTCCTGCTGCCAGTTGATAAAATGATCTTTGGGTTCCACCTTAAAAGAATACGATTCAATGGGAGTTCGGGAATGCACGGCAGGACGAAGCCGGAAGACATGCGGGGATAAAGCCACTAATCGGTCGTAAGTATAAACTGTCTTATGCCGGATCGCTACCCTTATAGCCATACTGGTTTTTTATTTTGAAATGAGAAGGCGGAGCAATCGTTGATTGAATTGAATGAGGTAAGAGGTGAAGATAAAATTTATTTGGCAGTTGGGAACACGGATGACAGGGATTAGACAGATTAAAAGGATTTGCTTCCGGAAAACAGGAAAATCCTTTTAAATTTCAAGAATAGAACCGGATTAATCTTAAGAAGTTAGGGCTAAAAATCTGTGTAAATCCGCTCAATCCCTGTCATCCGTGTTCTACCTTAGCAGCCATGATTGAATTCCAGATCAAACAAAGAGATACAGGGCCGAATACTTTTAATATGGCGCTTGCTTCGCTGCGTATCGTTTTTATGGGTACGCCGGAATTTGCTGTGGCTTCTTTGGATGCATTGATAAAAGCAGGTTACAATATTGTTGGCGTGATTACAGCGCCTGATAAACCTGCAGGAAGAGGAATGAAGATGAATGAAAGTGCTGTAAAGAAGTATGCTGTTGAACATAACCTTAAAGTATTGCAACCGGAGAAACTGAAGAACCCGGAGTTTTTAGAAGAATTGAAATCTTTACATGCCGATCTACAGATCGTGGTTGCTTTCCGGATGCTTCCTGAAATAGTGTGGAATATGCCGCGAATGGGTTCTGTCAATCTTCATGGGTCATTGTTGCCGCAATACCGTGGCGCTGCTCCTATTAACTGGGCAGTGATCAATGGTGAAAAGCAAACGGGTGTCACCACCTTCAAACTGAAACAGGAGATTGATACCGGTGATATTTTACTACAGGAAAGTTTTCCTATCGGTGAAAATGAAACAGCCGGTGAAGTGCATGATAAAATGAAAGAGATCGGGGCGCAGGTATTGGTAAAGACAGTGAAAGGTTTGGCAGATGGAAGTTTGAAAGAAATGCCGCAATTGGTCATTAGCAATAAGCAACCGGCACCACTCAAACATGCACCAAAAATATTCACTGAGACCTGTAAGATAGATTTTACAAAAACAGTTGACGAGGTACATAATCTCATCCGTGGCCTCTCTCCTTTTCCAGGCGCTTTTACTTATTTAAATGATAAGATGCTGAAGATATACCGCAGTGAGAGGGAGGCTTCCCCAAACCCTTCCCCGGGAGGGAGTTTAGGTCGTTTTGAAACGGACAGTAAAACATTTTTGAAGTTTGTCTGTTCGAACGGGTATATCCATGTAAAAGAATTACAACTGGAAGGAAAAAAAAAGATGAGTACTGAAGAGTTTCTTCCTGGTTACAGGTTCTAAGCTACCCTTAGTAATTGATCTTCACAATAAACCTATCCATCTCATTGATGCCCAGCGTAGTTGCCGCCAGGTTGCTGATACGTATATTCAATCCCTGGTTCTGCCTGATACCACTCATTTCACCTAATACCTTTGCATAAACGGTTTTATTGTTGTCCGGGTTGATGATCCTTACAATAGTGCCTGAAGACACACCATCCATCAGCAGGTAATATTTCGCATCCTGCAGGCCATTGGTAGTTTTAAAAATACCAGAAGTAACAGTTTCTGTTTTTGAAAGGGGATGAACCTTTACCTGCTGGTCAAAAAAAGATTTAAAATATCCCTGGCCCGTCATATTCGTTGTCACTTCCTGCTTGGTAAAAACAGGCTGAACTTTTTTAGGTTCCTCTTTTACCAATGGTTTTTCTTCAGCCTGTTCCGGTTTCTTCACTTCTTCTTTTATAACAGGTTTATTAATTATTTCTTCGGTTTTTACCGTTGCCTTTTCTGTTACAGGTTCTGTTTTCACCGCTGGCTTTTCTTCTTTTATAGCGGCAGAAACCACCGGAGCTTCACTCGTGATCAAAAAACCAACGATCAGTTTTGTACCTGCGGTAATATTATCATTAGCCAGTTTATTCCACTGGCGGATACTTTGCAGTTTTACTTTATTATTGGCATTACTCACTTTCATCAAACCTTCACTCTCGCCTGTTTTATAGTAAACCGGCACACCCTTACTGGTTGTCTGTGAAAAATTAGTATCCGTTAGCGGGATATGAATGACCTGCCCGATATTCAAGCCTTTATTTATGTCAAGATCATTATAAGCTGCAAGAAACTTCGGATGTACATTGTATAAACGGGCCATTGCGAAGAAACCTTCTTTAGCGGCTACAGGATGTTCAAGATACAGGCCCCTCTCCCCGCTTTTAACGATAAGTTGCCCGGGCTGGGCTATAGAAACTTTTGTAATGGCAAAAGAGATAAACAACACAAAAAACAAGTTCTTCATACTATTCGGGTTTGGGACACAAAGATGAGATTTTTTTGCGTGTAATAAATAAGTCCCGGCCCATCAGATGCTTTCTTTTAATATCCTTAACTCTTTCGGGTAATAATTATTAATACGGTTAGGCAATACATTCACCCATCCAAGGGAATGCCCTTCGTAAGTTACCAGTTGCCAGCCTTTCTCTTTAGTTTCTACCTGCATGTCCTTTCGCTGCAGGTATTGAATAGCCTGTTCATAATTTACGTTGAGCCTCCCGACAGAATTATTTACCAGCCCGCTCATCGCCAATGCATGGTCAGGCACCAGCTTATCCCTCATCAGTTCGCCGATACGAACACCGGAATAAATAACCCGGAGATTCGAAAGAATAAAATTCATATCATCCGCTATACTTTCCGGCCAGGCATAGACTGTATTCTCATATTTGACCAGGCGATGATTAATGTTACCCATCCACCTCGCTGTTATTTCCATTTCCTTTTTAGTAACTGCCTCTGCCTTTGATCTTAGTTTAACAGAACCGCTTTCTTCTCCATCAATTTTTTGAAAACAGGCGATAAAAAATCCTTCCCCTTTTACCTTATCCGGCCAGAAACGATAACCACTTTCTGAATCAGTTATATTCCAATTTTTATCAATAAGCAATGGCCAATAAACAACAGGCAATTCCTTGAGTACCCATTTAACTATTCCTTCATCTTCTTCTTTTGAATAGGAACAGGTGGAATAGATAACAATGCCGTCTTTTTTAAGAGCAGGCCAAACATCAGCGAGTATTCGTTGCTGTCGCTGGCTGCATAATGCTACATTATTCAGGCTCCATTCATTCATCGCTTCCGGTTCACGGCGAAAGAGACCACTGCCGCTGCATGGCGCATCTACTACTATTACATCAAAATAATTTTCCAGCTTTGCAAAATCTTTCGGATCATTATTTGTCACCACTACATTCTGACCTCCCCATTTGATGATATTATCTTTTAACACGTTAGCCCTTGAACGGATCACATCATTACTTACCAGCAAACTATCTTTTGATATCAGTGATTGAATATGGGTTGATTTGCCTCCGGGTGCAGCGCTGAGATCAAGTATTTTTAACGGTTGAGAGAGATCAGTTGTTTGTTTCAATGCCTGTTCTAAAAACATACTGCTGGCCTCTTGTACATAATATGTTCCGGCATGAAAGATTGGATCGAAGGTGAAAGAAGGACGTTCAGCCAGGTAATATCCGTACTGGGCCCATGGTATGGGCGAGAATTCGAATTTCGAAATTTGAAATTCGAATTTCTTCCCCGGGTTTATTCTTATTGAAGTGACCTGCTCACCTGAAGCATGTATTTTTTCAAAAGCTTCCTTATCGAAACCTTTGATACCAGCCAAAGAATCCAGTAATTGTATAGGTAACTGCACAAGGCAAAACTATGCACTACAGCCTGAACAAAATTTTTAAAACGGCTTTTTTACAAGAATATCCATGGCCTTTTTTATTTCAGCATTATACGTCTCCATTGTCTTTGAAACGATCTCAATATTCTCCTGCGCTTCTTTCCAGTTTCTCTGCTCTATAGCTTCCCGGATACCGGGTAAGGTTTTTACACCATAGCCTGTATAATATCCAGGGGCATAGACCTGGTGCTTGTACCATGATCTTCTTGGTAAACCTTTTTCAGTGATGAGGCTTCTTTCCGCTTTGTATAAAATCTCATTCAGCTCTTTTTGCTTATCGGCGGATAACGAAGTACCGTTCCCAAATTGCTTTTGAAATTCCTCCGCATTGTTTTTTAACTGCACCATCGCATTTTCCAGGCTGCTGAAATTGAGGAACGGAACATCATCTTTAGGTTTGGGGGATTGAAACCCTTTCTTTGGATCTTTCGCCAGGTCATATAATTTATCCCTGATCATTTTATTTTCCTGCTCGGTTTCACTTCTTGTATTATCCAATAATGTTTTGAGTTCAGTTACATAATCAGCCACTGTTTTCTGAAAACTATTGAAGTCAAATGGTAATACATCTGCATTAGCCATTCTCATCATCACGCGGCCAGCGGTTTTTGATAAAGCCATACCATACTGGTAACCGGGATCTTTGAATTTTATAAAATGATCATACGAATCATAAATGGAATGATATTCGCCGCCCTGCCCTTC
The DNA here is from genome assembly GCA_015654695.1 of Chitinophagales bacterium. Classification (GTDB taxonomy): domain Bacteria; phylum Bacteroidota; class Bacteroidia; order Chitinophagales; family Chitinophagaceae; genus VBAT01. The sequence continues at coordinate 59,571 of JAATGJ010000156.1, forward strand.
TCCGCCAAAACCAATATTCATACTCGCGATACCTAAGTATTGCAGAAATCCAGACCAGTCGGAGCCTGCACCCAGCGCACTTAGTTTTATATTTTTATTACCGGCAAGTTTTGCTCTCGCCGCTTTATCACCTGCTACCATAGCCGATGCATACTTTCTTTCTTTAATGGTAACGCCTGTTTGCGGATCCTTTACGTCATTAGCTACTTCATTAAAAAATGTTTCTAACGTATGTGAACCTCCGGCGCCTATAAATCCCCTTGAGTTACCATCCGAATTCAAATAAAAAACCGCTTTCTTCTTTAACTCCTGCTGGTGATCTTCCGCCCATTCCGTTGAACCAAGCAAAGCCGGTTCTTCTCCATCCCATGCACAATACACCAGCGTTCTTTTTAATTTGTATCCTTTCTTCACCAGTTCAGCGATTCCTCTTGCTTCTTCTAATTCTGATACCATTCCGCTTAACGGATCAGCCGCACCATTTACCCATCCATCGTGATGATTACCGCGAATCACCCATTCATCCGGTAATTCATTTCCGGGCAATTTCGCGATTACATTGTATAAAGGTTTTATATCCCAGTTGAACTCCAGTTTCAAGTGCACTTTGGCTGTACCCGGTCCTGTATGATAAGTGATAGGTAAACCACCCCGCCATGCAGCGGGAACTACCGGCCCACCCAGTGATTGCAATAAAGGCAACGCATCTTCATAAGAAATAGGCAATACCGGAATCTTCATGATCGTAGTCGCATCTTTTCTATCCAAACGTTTTGCATCCTTTGTTGCACCCACACCCGGTGTCAACGGATCGCCGGGATATACAGGCATATCCATTACTGAACCACGCTGAGCCCCGTCCTTCGGACGAAAAGGGCCTTCGGGATAAACATCGCCCTGTGCATAGCCATCATCTTCCGGATCCGAATAAATGATACAACCAATAGCTCCATGCTCCGCAGCCACTTTTGGCTTGATACCTCTCCACGATCCGCCATATTTGGCGATCACGATTTTTCCTTTTACACTTATTCCCATCCTTTCCAGTTCTTCATAATCGGCGGGAATACCACGGTTAACAAAAACCAGTTCAGCCGTTACATCACCATCAGCGGAATATGCATTATAAGAAGGAAGTTGTTCCGCTTTTTGCCCGCTTGTTTTATCTTCTTTCAGGGTTGATTCTTCAAGTTTTGCTTTATAGGGTTTGCTGCCGAGCAGTTCCAGCAACCGTAATTTAGGTGTCGGAAACAATACATAGTATTCAGCGATCTCCGTTTGATATCCCCATGATTTGAAAAGATTCGCCATATATTCCGCATTCGCTTTGTCCTGCGGCGAGCCTACATGGTGCGGATGCGAAGAAAGGAACTGCATCCAGGTATCCAGGTTCTTTGCATTCAGTTGCGCATCAAATTGTTTTTCCCAGTCTATTTGTTTAGTAGCGCTGGCATCGGTGAAGCCCATGAGTTTTTGGGCGGATATAGTTATTGCAAAAGATAATATCACTGCAACTAAGCAGGCAAATTGTTTTCTCATGAGATGCTTTTTATTAATGTGTGTCGGAAATTATAAATTTTTTATCTCCCCAATCAAATCCTGCAACACTTTTTTCGCATCACCAAACAACATGGATGTTTTAGGCCGGAAGAAAAGATCGTTGTCTATACCCGCATATCCCGGTTTCATGCTTCGTTTGTTAACGATAACGGATTTGGCAAGTTCAACATCCAATATCGGCATACCATATATTGGCGAAGAAGTATCTGTTTTAGCAGCAGGGTTCACCACATCATTGGCGCCAAGTATCAATACCACATCAGTGGAAGGAAATTCTTCATTAGCCTGTTCCATTTCCAGCAGCTTTTCATAGCTCACATCGGCTTCTGCCAGCAATACATTCATGTGGCCCGGCATACGTCCCGCTACGGGATGAATGGCATATTTCACTTCCACGCCTTTGGCTTCCAGTAATTTTTCCAGGTCATGGCAAGCATGTTGCGCCTGCGCTACTGCTAATCCATATCCCGGTACGATCATTACTTTATGCGCATAGCTCATGACCACGGCTGCATCGCTCAATGATATTTCCTTATAGCTGCCCTCGCTGGTTACAGTAGTAGCGCCACCTGTTGGTTTTGCACCGAATGAACCGATTAATACATTGGCTAATGAACGATTCATGGCTTTACACATCAATATAGTCAGCAATGTACCTGCTGCGCCAACAAGAATACCACCTGTCAGCATTACTTTATTGTCATACAAAAATCCACCACAGGCCGCAGCTACACCGGTAAAGGAATTTAATAGCGAAATGACTACAGGCATGTCAGCGCCACCAATGGGGAAAACAAAGAATACTCCGTATAATAAGGACAAAAAGAAAATTGTATAAAAAACAATGCTGCTGTTTTCAGGAATCCATCCTATTAAATAAGTTGCCAATCCAAGTATAACCAGCAATAGAACAATATTAAATATATGCTGTCCTTTAAAAGAAAAGTCTTTCACTTTGCCATTTAGTTTACCCCATGCGATCATGCTCCCTGCAAATGAGACAGAGCCAATAATTAAACCTACTATAATTATCAGTAAAATTCCTTTAGCTCCATCAGGAATATAAGTTTGATGAAAGCCGGGAACTACATTATGAGCAATATGATTAAACTCAACAATAGAGATCAGCGCCGCACAAGCCCCGCCCATTCCATTGAACATACTCACCATCTCCGGCATAGCCGTCATCTTTACTTTCTTTGCAGCCAATGTTCCGATGACAGTCCCGATAGCAATAGCACCGAATATCCAACCATAATTATGCAGCTTATTGCCTGCATCATCAGTATATAAAAAGATAGTCCCGAGAATAGCAATCACCATCCCACCTGCTGCGATAAGGTTTCCTTTTCTCGCCGTCGCCGGATTAGACAGCATCTTCAGCCCGAGAATAAAAGTGACTGACCCGATAAGATAACAAAGTGTAAGTATGTTAAGTTCCATAGTATAAATTCGAATATTTAAAATCGAAATCCGAAAGGGACAAGACTCCTTATTGTTTCGACTTCATTTTTAATTCATCTTTTAAAATGAGTTTTTTTAAAATAGCACCGAAAATGTTTTCTAACTCAAACGCTTCCTGAATCAGTTCCTGTCTCTCTTTTTCAAGTACAGTATTACCATTAATAAGAACATGTTTTAGCCAAAGTTTGCATTCCTTTGATTCCTTTCTGCAAACTTTGATCCTGTACTTTAAATCGCCATCCCCGAGATTTTCATTTGCTTCAATGTAATTTGCTGCTACTGACCCGGCTGCTCTCACTAATTGCCTGATGTATTCACTATTAATTACATCCTTTTTAAGATTCAGACAAAGATCTCTGACCCGTAAAGAAAATTTTTCTGTTCGTTCAAGCAAGTCATATATTTTCTTTTGCTCTTCCATTCGAATTTCGAATTGGGGCTTCTTTTCGTATTTCGATCTTTTTATTTCGGGCTTTTCTTCTTCTTAAACATCTCCAGCATCCTGTCCGTCACTACAAACCCACCCACTACGTTCAATGTCCCCAGCACCACTGCTAAAAATCCAAGAATCAATGCCAGGTAATTATCATGTTCCGCCTTACCCATTACAATGATCGCCCCGATAATCACTACGCCATGAATAGCGTTAGCTCCGCTCATCAGTGGCGTATGTAAAACACTCGGTACATGGCCTATTACTTCTATACCCACAAAGATCATCAGGATGACGATGTAGATGATCTGCTGATTAGCGGTTATCCAGTTCAAGAATGATCCCATACAATTTTTTTATTATTTAAGGCAAAGCCAATGGCTTTACTCTTTCATGCATTACTTCTCCCCCATGCGTTATACAACTTCCTTTTACCAGGTCATCTTCCCAGTTCAGGTTGATCTGTCCTTCCTTGTTTATGATCAGTTGCAAAAAGTTGAGTACATTCTTTCCATACAGCTTACTGGCATCCGATGGCATAGTAGCCGGTAAATTAGAATTGCCCACAATACTCACTCCATTATATACTACCGTTTCATTGTTTTTGGTGAAAGGTGTATTGCCCCCGGTTGCCGCTGCAATATCAATGATCACAGAGCCATTGCGCATGCCCCTGATCATTTCTTCAGTCATTAATACCGGCGCTTTCTTACCGGGTATCTGTGCGGTAGTAATGACGATATCCGCTTTCGCTATACTTGCGGATATTCTTTGCTGCTGCTTTTGTTTATACTCTTCTGTTTGTTCTACTGCATATCCACCGGCTTTACTGGCATCCGCAGCGCCTTCTACTTCTACGAACTTAGCGCCAAGGCTCATTACTTCTTCCTTCACGGCAGGGCGTGTATCAAATACTTCCACCACCGCACCTAATCTCCTGGCCGTAGCAATAGATTGCAAACCCGCAACCCCGGCGCCAAGTATCAGCACTTTCGCCGGAGCAATGCTCCCTGCCGCCGTCATGAACATGGGGAAATATCTTCCATATAAATTGGCCGCCGTCAATACCGCTTTATAGCCTGCAATATTCGCCTGTGAGCTCAATACATCCATCGCCTGCGCACGGGTAGTACGCGGCAGCATATCCAAAGAAAAGGTAGTGAGCCCCTGGTTGGCCCACTGGTGCATGATACCCGGATTATACAAAGGCTGGTAAACACCTATTAAGATCTTTGATTCAAGCCCGGCAATAGAAGAGGGTAATGGCTGATGGATACTTAATACGATATCAGCGGACTGCAACACTTCATTTCTTTCTTTTACCTGTGCGCCTGCTTTTTCATAATCAGCATTACTGCAAAAAGCTTTTTCGCCTGCGTGATTTTCTACCAGTACGGTAATGCCTTTTTTAGTGAGGGTGGCTACTGCTTCCGCCAGCAGCGATACTCTTGTTTCATAGGCGGGTTCTTTGAGAAGGCCGATTGTCATTCAGGTGTTAATTTAGGCGTAGATTTCGGCTGAAAGATATTGAATTTTTTGTTCCCGGCTGCATTACATTGCTGAGTTTATCGAAGCATCATATTGGTTACGGGGCTCCGTTCAGGGTTCTGTCCGCTGCTGAGCAATTCCCACGCAATGTCGCAAAGACGCAACGTTCCGCCGTCGCGCCTTTGCATGATACCTAAAATCGTATTTTGAAATGCTGTTTCTCTTTAAACTCCTGCCGGAAAAGAACAATACCTATAAAAAAAAGATCAATACTGCATCTTACTGCATCATGCTTTTTTATAGTTTCCCAGGCCTGTTCCATTTCTTTGCTCCAGTGAATATCATCAAAAATTAATATGGACTCATTATTGATCTTTGGTAAAAGTTGTCGAAAATACCTGGCTGTGGGTTCCTGCCGGTGATTACCATCAATAAAGCAAAAGTCAACAGACGGCAGTTCGCTTAGCACAGATGATAAAGTGTGATCAAAATTGCCTTCAGCTAATGAAATATTATCCAGTTCTAATTTATTAAAATTGTATTTGGCAGCAGCAGCAATGGCCGGCGATCCTTCCATAGTAATGATCTTCGTACCCGGTTTGGCTAATGATAAATAGGAAGTGGTAATACCAAGCGATGTACCCAGTTCAATGATGGTTTGAGGCTGATACGTTTTCACCATCCGGTATAATAACTGTCCAATTTTTTTTGGTTTGGCGGCGTTCTTTGCTATCGAAGCAACTGATCGCTGATTGGTTTTAGAAATAACCGAGCCCGCCCCCATGTCTTCAACACTAAGCAGGGTTTCATTATTCAATAATTGTTTTCGTAATCCTTCCACCTGCCGATATGCCGGGTAATTTGTTTTATCATTCAGCACCTTTGTAATAAAATCAAACACAAACGGGGAGTGCATGCCATGACCTTTGCAATCAGAAGCAGTGAGGTAATAATGGAAATATTTGAAGGCTAACTGAACCGGTGAGTACATTATTAAAAGTATAATATCGAACAAAGAACACGGAACATCGAATGATGAAGTGAGTCTCATTCAACCAATCAGTATTCATTTGTTCATTATTCAAAAAATCCGCTCCCAAACCTGGAAAGAATAAGCGTATTTGTTTTTTTCATCCGCGGCATGATCTTTCTGGCTCACCAGCTTCCAAACTTTAGGATCAATGACCGGAAAATAAGTATCCCCTTCCAGTTCTGCGTCCACACGGGTGATATAAATCCGTTTCGCTTTTTCAAAAGCCATCCTGTATATCTCGCCGCCGCCGATCACCATCATTTCTTTTACATCCATATTCTTTACCAGGAACATCGCATCATCAAGGCTTTTTACAGGAAGAGTTCCTTCCACATTCCATCCGGACTGTCGTGTAATCACAATATTCTTTCTTCCTGCCAGCGGTTTCCCAAGTGATTCATAGGATTTTCTTCCCATTACTACGGGCATGCCCCAGGTGACGTTTTTGAAAAACTTCATATCATTGGGCAAATGCCAAAGCAACTGGTTGTCTTTACCAATGGCGTTGTTGTTTGCGGCCGCGACGACGAGAGAAATAATCATACCCCAGTGTTTTTTTGTAAAGTTCAAATTTCCCTACGCCCCTAAAGGGGGGCCACTTACAGCCCTTAAAGCAGTAAGCGCATTAATAATTAGAACATAGTTAATTAAAGAACACAGCAAACATAAAAAGAATATTCGACCTAAGTTCCCCCTTTGGGGGACAGGGGGCTTTATACTGCTACAGGCGCTTTTATTGCAGGGTGGCTCTGATAATTTTCTAATTGAAAATCTTCAAACTTAAACCCGAAAATATCTTTGACAGAAGGATTCAGTTTCATTGTTGGTAATGGAAAGGGTTTGCGGCTCAGTTGCAGGTTCACCTGCTCCATATGATTGCTGTAAATATGCACATCACCAAACGTATGAATGAACTCTCCCGGCTCCAGGTCGCAAACCTGTGCGATCATCATCGTCAGTAAAGCATAGGAAGCAATATTAAAAGGAACACCGAGAAAAACATCTGCTGAACGTTGATATAACTGGCAAGAGAGGGTTCCTCTTACTCCCCTCTCCTCCTGGAGAGGGGTTGGGGGTGAGGTATAAAACTGGAACATCGTATGACAGGGCATCAATGCCATCTCCGGAAGATCAGCTACGTTCCATGCACTAACGATTAGTCTCCGGCTGTCAGGATTTTTTTTTATTTGCGCTATGAGTTCGCTGATCTGGTCCACCACTTTACCATCTTTTCCTTCCCAGCTCCGCCATTGTTTACCATACACCGGGCCAAGTTCACCATTATCGTCCGCCCATTCATCCCAGATCTTTACGCCATTCTCTTTAAGATAGGCAATATTCGTTTCTCCTTTTAAAAACCAGAGCAATTCATGTATAATGCTTTTGATATGAACTTTCTTGGTAGTCACTAACGGGAATCCTTTTTGCAGATCAAACCGCATCTGGTAACCAAAACAGCTTTGTGTACCCGTACCTGTCCGGTCACTTTTATGAACTCCTGTATCCAATATATGCTGAAGAAGATGGAGGTATTGTTGCATGGGCGCAAGTTACGGAAAAGGTGAATGACGAATAATCAGGAGTGAGCGGGTGTGGGGAATGTGTGGACTGAAAATAAAAGAAATACATAACCGAAACCAGCACCCGGTAAATTCTTAACTTCGAACTGAATGAACCTCACTACTGACATATACCAGCGAATCGCTGCCGCCAAGGTTTATATTGACGATAATTATCATGAACCTATTGATCTCGAACGAATCTCTCAACAGGCTTTTTTGTCACGGTTTCATTTTCATCGTTTATTCCGGCAGGTATATCGCAGAACACCACACCAATATCTCACGAGAAAACGCCTTGATAAAGCAAAAGACCTACTGGCAGGAAACAAGCCGATTAATGAAGTATGCATAGAAATAGGCTTTGAAAGTATCGGCTCTTTCAGTGTATTATTTAAAAAAGAAATTGGCTTTGCCCCGCAGTATTACCGCGATATGGAGTATAAGAAAAAGATGGAGCAATCAGCACAACCAAAGAAAGCTATTCCGCATTGTTTTATTGAGAACTATAAATTGGATGAAAAGCGAATTCATTAATCGTTCACATTTATCACTAAAAAAGCAAGATTCAATAAGCCTGGCTAGCGCCTTCCTCTTAGCTTTACTCTATTAAACTTATTCAATATGGTAACTAAACTATCCCACACTTCTTTCTTTGTAACCGACCAGGAAAAAGCTTATGATTTCTATGTCAACAAACTTGGGTTTAAAGTACATACGGATGTAAAAATGGATAATGGAATGCGATGGCTTACCCTTAACCCGCCTGAACAACCGGATCTTGAAATTGTATTGATTGATGGTTCCGGTGATGTCAGTGGAATGGGATGGGATGCGGAAACACAGCAAGCATTAAAAGTGCTGCTGGAGAAAGGCGCTATGGGAGCAGGTGTTTTACATACACCTGACTGCCGGGCTACCTATGAAGAATTGAAAGCAAAAGGTGTCCATTTTAAATCAGAGCCTAAAGAGCAATTCTATGGTACAGAATGTATCGTTACCGATGGTTGCGGCAACTGGTTTAGTATGACCCAGCCCAAAGAGATGTAATCATACGCAGTAATTTCTTAACCATTCCTTTTCCATTCTTTGCTTATTTTTATTCCTTAATGAATTTTCATGCCGGTAAGCCGGGAAGGCGGAAATCATCTTCCCGTCTCACCGCCTTCCCGGCAATATTTCAACTACTATCATGAAAGGAAAAGGAATTCTTATTTTACTACCGGCAATTATTCTTCTTGTATCCTGCTCGCATAAGATCAAACCGGAAAGACCAACATTGGTGCAAACAGATTTCAATCTTGATTCAGTTCCCGTTTCTGAAATTAATATCCCTGTACAGATAAGCCTGAAGCCTGTGTATGCGATGGCGGAGAAAAATGTTGACACCCTTTTTACTTCCGAAGGTTATCCTGATGGCTGGGTACAGGAAGCCTGCGATACCCGTTACAAATATGTCTTTCGCCGCAGCCCTTTGCAAATGAAAGCAACCGGAACTTCGTTGAACCTTGGCTTCACCGGTTTTTATAAAATAATTGGCTCGACAAGGGTTTGTGTAATGGGCGCCGCCGTTTCACCCTGGACAGCTCCCTGCAAATGCGGTTTTGATGAAGCGGAAAGAAAAGTGAATGTTTCTTTCACCAATTCCCTGGTTCTACAACCTGATTATAAAGTAAAGCTGGTTATCAGACGGAATGAACCTCAACCGCTGGATAAATGCGAAGTATGTTTCTGGAAACAGGATATCACCCAGCAGGTAATGAATGGGTTAAAAACAGAATTGGACTCGGCTAAATCGGCATTGGATAAAAACTATGGAACGGTTGACCTGAAACCCAAATTTCAACAGGTATGGGACCAATTGAATAAGGCATACAACCTATACGGAATGGGCTGGCTGCAGATGAACCCGCAACGACTGCGTATCAATAACCTGTTTGC
>JAATGJ010000126.1 GCA_015654695.1 Chitinophagales bacterium
GCCTGTTTTGAGCTGTGCAAGAGCTTTGTTTTTTACCGATTCGTAATCGAACTCGAACGGTTTGTCTGTTTTTTTCATTTTACTGTGTTTTTAAAGTTCCTCTTATTTAAGGACTTTGACACAGTTTAATTTACAGCCTCGTTAAGGTTCTATAACTGGTTTATTAAACTTGTATAGTCCATAAACTTTTGCAAATATTCGTCCTCTTCATAAAAAAACATACCATTTTTCTGATCAAATTCCTTGTCAAAAAAAGCTAACAATGAAGGATGTTTATCTGCATAGCGAATAAACTTATTTCTTATGATAATCCTGGGAGGACTTCCATCCTTAACGGGAAGTAAATTGATAGTGTCTACTAAATTATATACAAATTCACAAAGCCTATTTGTAATTGTTTTTGTCGCCTGAATGTCCTTAGTTGGACTATTATTTTTATAATCAGTTTTTGTATGTAGATATAAAACAAGATTAAATATTAAGTCATTTGCAAGGTTACGGTTAAAATCTTCTAGGGTATCAGGTTCTAAGTCGGCATCAACTAATAATTGACGTGTTAACATTAAATGTCCTTTTATTTTATCTTTAAAAGCGTTCACTATAAGGTTAATTAATTCAGGATTATCAGTTGTAAAACCTTGTCCTTTAATATTTGTCTGTACTTTTATTAAGCTTATATTTTTATCCAGTATTTTTACTAATTCGGAAAAGGCTTTGTTAAAGCCCTTTCTTCTCTTACTTTTTTTTAAATTTATACTAATCAAAATTGAATTATAATATGTTTGTTTTAGTAAAGAGCAGATATCTTCAAGTGCATATTCAATGCCTTCCTTTTTTAATAGAATTTTGGTCTTTTCATAGATGCCTTTATCAATAAACAAATAACAATCTTTTACTTGATTGGAGTGGCCTAAAAAGTATGATACAAATATTCTATTATTATAGTCAATTTGTATAATTTCCTTTTCCAATTTCAAGGTATCCAGTTCGTTTCTAAATTCCATTGAATCTTCATCAAGCAACACATTCATTTTTTTTAGAGTAGAAACCCAAGTTGGTTTTTTTTTCATGACAAATAATTTATAGTGTAAGTTTATCTATCTCCGCATCTACCTTCTGATTTAGCACTTTAGCATAAATCTGAGTTTCACGAATATTGCTGTGCTTCAATATGCTTTGCAAAACTTCGAGACTCATACCCTGTTGTAAAGCATTCGTAGCAAATGAATGCCTTAATAAATGAGTTGAAAGCCTTTTTTTAATCCCGCTAAATTCTGCAATCTTTTTAAGAGCCTTATTTACCAATGCAGTTTTTGCTGAAATTTCAGAATCTACTTTCACTAAGTCTTCTAAATTGAAGCCATCAGGAAAATAGCCAAAAATGAATTGAGTATTGTTCACCCTGTACTTTTCAATAATAGACAAAGCTTTTGGAGTTAATTTATGGCTTGTTTGCTTACCAGTTTTCTTAATGGTCAGGTAAATCCTTTCTCCAATTACATTTTCCCACCTGATTAGCAAAGCATCCGAAATCCTTAATCCTCCTGAGTAATACTGAAACAAAATAATGTCTTTTGCCCGTTGAATATAGGGAATGCCTGAGCAATCCGTCTTTTCAATTAGGCCTATTTCATCAGGAGTTAAAAAACCTCTTTCCGAATTGGTTTTTAAAAACTTAAATTTAAGAAAAGGATTAACATCAAACGAAATATATTCCATTCGATGAGCATATCGGAATACAGTTTTAATGAATTTAATATCCCTATTTATACTCGACGGCTTGTTACCTAAAATGTCAATTAAATAGGTTTGGTAGTTTAATAAAAGCCGAATATCAATGTCCTGAAAAGTAAAGACGTCAGACTGCATATACTTTTTAAATTTATTAGTAATAGAAACTGACCTATCATGGGACGATATTTTACCCTCCTGTTTATAGCTGGTGATTAGTTCGTTGGCAACCACCACAAAAAATGAGGCATCTTTACCTAATAATTTCTGCTTTATACCTCTCATCCCAACCTGAAGGTTTTTATTTTCAATTTCGATTACATCATTTTGATACTTCAGTTCCACCTGCTTCAGGTAAGCATTTAACCTCGCTGAATTGGGGTGACCAGGTCTGATCTTCCCCTTACCCTCATCCCATTCCTTAGCCTTTACAGAGACGTTTGTAGACACCCAGGAGCTTTTACGATTCTTTGTAAAGCGGATATAAATAGGAAACAAGCCATCCTTCTTTGCCCGATACTTCCAGAGCCTTAAATTAATTGTTGCAGACATTTGTTATAAGTTTGACTGCAAATTACACCCCGCTAAAACGTTTGCTAAAACAATAATTACTTTTTACTTCTTTGAAAGACACTTTAAGTAATAGTGAAAAAATAAAACATGAAGGCTGTAAAGGGTTTGAGAGAATTAGGAAGTAATTGGAGGAAACGATGGTGTTTCCGCCGAGGCTACTTGTTAAAATTTCAATTTTTACAACATTGATTGAGCAGCTTAAAGATTACTTTTTTTTATTTATATACCGTAAAAAAAACCTTCTGAGGTATTTATTTTACCGTTTGCTTTTCCTTTTTTATAATACAAACTTCTAATTAAAGTTCGATTCCCGACGTGAATTGCACTTATAATTAATAAACTGCGACACTACCTATTTGTCCAGTAGGTAATGCTTGCAACAGTTATCATCATTATTATACTGAAATTAGCTGCGACTATCCAAGGGAAAATCGAGATAAAAGCCTTTTCATAGAGCTATCCTAAATGATGATAAGCTGCGAAAAGAGAGAAGGATGGATACAAGCCAGTAATAATTGTCGGGAAGGTAATTCCTACCATTGCCCAGACTAACTATGCCCAGATCTGGCAAAGAATCATGAATGTCCTGGGATAACTGGTACAGTGCTTAAAAGGGATAAAATACTTGGCGAATTAAATAGTTTTCATTTGCTTTGTACTACACATTCCGTAGTAAATCGCAAACGCCAATTTTGCCCAATTCTAACCCGTCATATAACTATCTGGAAGATTACCTGAATAAAATCAGATCTCAGGGCAGGTATGCATTTACCTGGATAGAACTAAAAGATCAATTTGACATCTCCGACAAAGCACTAAATCAAACTTTATATAGGTTAAAAATAAAGAAAAAAATTGCGCAAATTCGCAAGGGATTCTATGCCATTATCACTCCCGAATATTCACGCCAGGGTATGTTACCCGTGAATTTATTTATAGACGATTTGATGAAGTCACTGAACAAAAGATATTATGTTGGATTAATTTCTGCTGCAGCTTTGCATGGAGCTGCACACCAGCAACCGATGGAATTTTTTGTGATCACCGAAAAACCGGCTTTGCGGGGCATAAAGAATAAAAAACTTAAAATAAATTTTTATATCAAAAAAGATTGGTCAGAAGATGATATTATTCAGAAAAAAACCGATGCCGGCTATATTAATGTTTCATCTCCTGAATTTACAGCTCTTGATTTGTTTTTCTACAACAAAAGCGTAGGGTTTAACCAAACAGTTACAATATTGAAAGAACTGACAGATGAAATAAAACCGGCGGAGTTATCAAAAACAGCTAAACGCTATCCACAAGTGGCCGCAATTCAAAGGTTAGGATATATCCTTGATAAAGAATTACAAAATGAAAAACTCAGTGACGTTTTATCAAAGACACTTCAAGACAAAAAAACTTTCCCTGTTTCTCTCTCGAATGATAGAGACAAAAATGGAGAAATGGATGAAAAATGGAAAATAATTAAAAATATTCAAGTTGAAAGTGATATATGATACCCAGACGATATATTGAAGAGTGGAAAGAACATGCTCCCTGGCCGGATAACGCGCAGGTTGAGCAAGATTTAATTATTGAAAGGGCTTTGGTTGAAATATTTTCGGATGATTTATTACGATCTCATTTAGCTTTTCGGGGTGGTACTGCTTTTCATAAATTATACTTAAGCCCTCAAGCTCGATACTCCGAAGACATAGATCTCGTGCAGATAAAAGAAGGTCGGATTGGACCATTATTTGACCAAATACGAAAGCGTCTTTCTTTTATTGGACAAAAACCGAACATTGAGCAAAGCAAACATAACAATACTATTACTTATCAATTTGAATCAGAAATTCCTCCCGTAATAAAGATGAAGATTAAGATAGAGATAAATACAAGAGAGCATTTTAGTGTGCTCGGATTAAAACCAATGAATTTCAGGGTAAAAAATTCATGGTTTACGGGAGAATGTCAACTAACTACATATGAATTGGAAGAACTATTTGGCAGTAAACTACGAGCCCTCTACCAACGTAAAAAAAGCCGCGACCTATTCGATCTTTATTGGGCTTATTCTCATCACACAATAGATACAGATAAACTCCTACGTTGCTATAAAGATTATATGAACTTCGTAGTTGATAAATTACCAACTAAAAAGGAGTTTTTATTAAATCTAGAAGAAAAAATGAGTGATAGCGAATTCAATAGCGATATACACATGGTATTAAGACCTGGCATTGACTATGATAAGAATAAAGCATTTGAAATGATTAGAACGGAGTTAATAGAAAAGATGTGAGATGAAAAAAAATAAAAGGATATCAAAATTATGGAAAGATGTCAGAGTAAAAGATATTGCTCTGAAAATTCATTATGGCTATACAACAAGCGCTGTTTATGAAAATACTGGTATAAAATTCCTAAGAATTACTGACATACAAGACTATAAAGTAGCATGGAATAATGTGCCGTTTTGTGAAATCGATGAAAATGACATATCTAAATATTTACTTAAAGAAGAAGATATTGTCTTTGCTAGAACTGGAGCAACCTTAGGAAAAAATTTTCTGATTCAAGGTAAAATACCAAAAGCAATTTTTGCTTCCTATCTAATACGGATTCAGCTATCAAAATGGGAGTGTAATCTAAACTGTGTCAAAGTTCTTGTTTCCCTCTCTCTTCCGGCCTAGGCCGGAAGAGAGAGGGAAATTTTTTTTATAAAATTTCGGTCAGCCTCCCTTCGAACAGGATACTCAATTGCTGCATGGTAAGCCCCCAGTTTTGTAAAGGCATTGTCCATTTTTCTGCTATGCGCTGAGATACCAGGTATACCAGTTTCAGTAATGCCATATCGTTGGTAAAAGCTCCCTTCGTTTTAGTTACTTTCCTGATCTGCCGGTGAAAGCCTTCTATCGTATTGGTGGTGTAAATCAATCTTCGTATATCAGCGGCATACTTAAAAAACGTACTTAGCTTATGCCAGTTATTGCGCCACGATTTTATAGCAATTGGATATTTTTTACCCCATTTATTTTCGAAGGTGTTAAGGTGCTCTTCAGCCAGTTCTTTATTGGCGGCCCTATAGATTAGTTGCATATCCGCTATGACAGCCTTAACGTCTTTACTAGCCACGTATTTAATCGTGTTACGTACCTGGTGAACGATACAACTCTGCACTTCCGTTTTGGGATAAAGGCTTGCGATCGCTTCTTCAAAACCCCCTAAGTTATCAATACAGGCAATAAGGATATCCTTTACTCCTCTTTGTTGCAGATCGGTCAGCACGCTCAACCAAAACTTTGCACCCTCACTTTCTGAGATATACATACCCAGCAAATGTTTGCGGCCTTCCATGTTAATACCTAATACATTGTACAAGCACCTTGTTACTACGTGACCACTCTCATTTTTTACCTTGTAATACATCGCATCCAGCCATACAATCGTATAGACGTCTTCCAACTCATGAGCCTGCCATAAACGGATAGCGGGGATCACCCGGTCTGTCACCTCCGACAATACCGTATGACTGATGTCGGTATCATACATTTCTTTGATGTGTGCCGCTATATCCCGAAGGCTCATACCCAAGCCATATAGGCCAATGATCTTACTCTCTAAATTGTCGGCTAATATGGTTTGTCATTTCTTAACGATCTCCGGCTCAAAGCTGCCCGTGCGGTCCCGTGGAGTGCTTAGATCCATCGAGCCCTCACTGGTTCGCAATAGTTTGCTTCCATGACCATTGCGGCGGTTGGGTGCCTCTTGTTTATTTTCCTGTAAATGATCGGTGAGTTCTGCTTCCAAAGCAGCCTCTAAAAACGATTTGAATAACGGCGCAAGAGCCCCTTCTTTGCCTAATAACGGCTTGCCTGTTTTGAGCTGTGCAAGAGCTTTGTTTTTTACCGTTTCGTAATCGAATTCGAACTGTTTGTTTGTTTTTTTCATTTACTGTGTTTTTAAAGTTCCTCTTATTTAAGGACTTTGACACAGTTCATTTTACAGCCTCATCAAAATTAATTTTCCCAAAGTATGTTTTTTTCCTTCTGCAATACCTGCTCTACCTTCTTACCGGTAATTCTTTCCACTACCATTTTCAGGTATTCGAAACCTTCCCTGGAATAGTTATAAACTGTTCCGGGTGTAAACCAGAGATTCAGTTTTCCATCAAAACAACATCGCGGATCATTGCTGAGCGCATTTTACGGGAATCAAAAATCCTGTTAAAGCATAGTGCCTGGAATGTATCTGAAATCTCTTACGTATTGGGTTTTACTGAAACCACTCATTTCAACAATTTCTTCAAGAAGCATACACAATTAAGTACCCTTAAGTTCAGGAATATTTGATGAAAGATTCGCATCGCTAATTCAGCATCCTGTATTCATTTGGAGAGTGTCCAACCTTTTGTTTAAACAAACGGGTAAAATGCTGAGGATATTTAAATCCCAATGCATAGGATATTTCACTTACTGATTTGCTTGGGTCAAATATCTTTTCTTTAGCCACATCAATTATTTTTGCCTGTATGTATTCCTGTGCTGTTTTGCCTGTTTCTTTTTTTACCAGGTCGCCAAAATAATTTGCGGATAAATTTAATTCGGTTGCACAGTAAGCCACAGAAGGTAAACCCATTGTTTGGGGTTTGTCCGACTGATAATACTCATTCAACAGATTTTCAAACCTTTCTAAAATGCCTTTATGCGGGTTATCACGGGTAATAAACTGGCGGTCGTAAAAACGAATGCAATAATTCAAAAACAGTTCAATATTTGATACGATTAGCTTTTTACTGTGCTGGTCAATGGCACGTTCTAATTCATATTCAATTTTTGAAAAACAGTCCAGCACAATTTTTCTTTCACGTTCCGATAAATGAAGAGCTTCGCTTGATTGGTAACCGAAAAAAGAGTAGTCCTGAATGTGTTTTCCAAGTGACGTGCCATGAATCAAATCCGGGTGGAAAACTAACGCATACCCTTTAGGTTGATAAACTTCTCCGGTACTTTTAATGCCCGCGATCTGCCCGGGTGCAATAAAAACCAGTGTCCCTTCCTGGTAATCGTACGTATGCCTGCCATACACCAAATCGCCACATTTTACATCTTTTAAAAAGATGGTGTAAAAGCCAAAATACATGCCTGAACCCGTTCGCGGATTTGCCTTTGACAAATCAACAACACTCACCAGCGGATGAAGTGTTTCATTATTGTTGAATGCATTGTAATCACTTATTGTCTCGAATCGCCGCATATTTTCCATACGCTATTGTTTATCAAATACAAATTACCGATTTATTTACCGGATTGGTTAATGATCCGCTTCAAATCAGGAATATTGGTATAAAAATCCGGAATCTGTATACCATTGAGGCCGAAAACTACAGGGACCTTCGCACTGTAAAAGAAAAACTACACTTCATTAAAATAAGCGTTAAATGAAAAAATTAATAATACGGGGTTACATTCCTTATCGTATGTGGGCTGCATGCTCAACAAAAAAAATCGGTGGCAACAGCAGCACCCCCAATATTGGTAGATAAATCCGTAATCTGTATACCATGCAAGAGGAAAAATGGAAAGACCTTTGTACTACAAAAGGAAAACAAATGGAAAAAGTGAAACCGGAAGTAACATAACTTAAAAATTAAAATGATGAAAAAAGTATTTATTGGAATGTTTTTATGCATCACCTTTGTACACCTGTCGAATGCCCAGGCTAAACTTCCAAACTCAGCAACAACGAGCAGTACAAAAGAGGAACAGGAAATATTTCAGCTTTCGAAAAATAAGTGGCGATGGATGTCGGATAAAAATGTGGATTCCTTAGATGGATTATTCTATGAAACATCTGTCTTTGTTCACATGGGAGGAAGCTGGGGAAAAAACCAGGAGATAAATGTTATTAAAAGCGGTACGATATGGTATAAGAAAGCCGAGGTCTACTCAGCTTCAGTAAATATCATTGGTAACACAGCCATACTATTAAATGACATTGACTTGCTGGCAGTCGTCGGCGGTAACGAAGTCATCAACCCGTTTATGGTAACCGAGGTATATATCAAAGAAAATGGCAAATGGAAGATGGGATCACTTACTTTCTCAAGGCTGACCAGGCCAGTTAAAATGACTAACAATAATAACAACTAGCAGCATCATTCATGAAAAACGAAAAAGAAATAAATCGGATAATACAGGTTACTCTTTTATCATTTACTGTCTCCATTCTTTTTGTTGCATGTGCTTCAAGCAAGGGTAGTACAAGTAATGGACAATTAATTATACAGGAACAAGGCAGCTTTGTGGCCGGTGGCACCACGATTACTAATCCGGGAACATTCGATCCTTACAAGCCGACACCGGAAGGACAAACATTTCGTGGTGATCATGCGTATGTTTTTTATCAGGTTCCGGCTAATGCCCGCAAATATCCGCTCGTGATGTGGCATGGTATAGGACAGTTTTCCAAAACGTGGGAAACAACACCGGATGGACGGGAAGGGTATCAAAATATTTTTCTTCGCCGGCGTTTCGGTGTTTACATCCTTGATCAGCCGAGAAGAGGGGATGCTGGTCGTAGTACGGTTGCAGGCACTATAAATCCTACACCCGATGAACAGCAGTGGTTTGGTGTTTTTCGTCTTGGTGTCTGGCCCAACTTTTTTGAAGGTGTACAATTTGCAAGGGATACTAATTCGCTGAACCAGTATTTCCGGCAAATGGCGCCGAACATTGGACCGATTGACATAAATGTTACATCGGATGCGACTTCAGCGCTGTTAAAAAAAATCGGCCCGGCCATTCTGGTTACGCATTCACATGCCGGCGGCATGGGTTGGCTTACTGCTATTAAAAATCAGAACGTAAAAGCGATTGTTTCTTATGAACCCGGCAGCGGCTTTCTGTTTCCTGATGGTGAAGTACCGGCAGCAATGGAAAGTGCGGGTGGTACACTCACTGCTTCAGCAGTCCCCATGTCAGACTTTATGAAGCTCACAAAAATTCCGATCATTATCTATTATGGCGATAACATACCTGGTAAACCATCAAACAATCCCGGTGCAGATGGATGGAGGGTGCGACTTGCAATGGCGAGATTGTGGAGAGATGCCGTTAATAAACATGGCGGTGATGTAACAGTAGTTCATCTTCCGGAAGCAGGTATCAAAGGCAACACCCATTTCCCGTTTTCTGATTTGAACAATATTGAAATTGCCGGCCTGATGTCACAATGGTTGAAAGATAAAAAGCTGGATTAGGGATAGTGTAATAACTCTTTTATAAACTAATAATAGTGTAAAATGAAAAATAGTATTAAAAAATATTTATTAATAAATGTAATCATGGCAATAACTATTATGTCTTACGCTCAAACAAAACAGAACAATCCATTTGGTCTTGTTTACGAAGATGCCATTAAAGAGAATGTGCCGGGCAAAGTAAATATTCATCCGGTAACCTATAAACTAAATGGTATTGCTATCGCTGCTAATGTTTATACTCCGGCTAACTTCAATTCATCAAAGAGCTATCCGGCTGTGGTAGTAGCACATCCAAATGGCGGCGTCAAGGAACAAACAGCAGGATTATATGCCCAGCGTTTGGCGGAGGTTGGCTATATAACCATTGTCGCTGACGCAGCCTACCAGGGAGCTAGTGGTGGAATGCCACGTCATACAGATAAACCTGTAAGCCGTGTAGAAGATATTCACGGTATGGCTGACTTTATTATGCAACATGAAGGAGTAGATACGGGCCGTTTGGGTGTTTTAGGTATTTGTGGAGGGGGAGGTTATACTTTAAAAGCAGCCCAATCAGACAAAAGATTTAAAGCCGTTGCAACATTAAGCATGTTCAATTCAGGTGAGGTAAGGCGTAATGGCTTTCAGAATTCTCAATTAAACACTATCCAGGAACGCTTAAAAAAAGCTTCGGATGCCCGTACCCAGGAAGCCGCAGGCGGTAAAATAATGTATGCAGGGGTGGCAAGCATAACAGATGAAGAAATTGCTAAAATCCCAACCGATCTATATCGTGAAGGATATGTGTACTACTATAGAACCCACGCACATCCCAATTCCACTTTTCTATATACCATGAGCAGCCTGCTCGACTTAATGACCTGGGATGCCGCTACGAATATGGATTTAATCAACCAGCCTTTGCTGATGATAGCCGGAAGCAAATCTGATACAAAATATATGACGGATGAAGCATTTCCCAAAGCTATACATGCAAAAAATAAGGAATTGTTTTTAATTGATGGAGCTACCCATATTAAAACTTACTATGTGCCTGAATACGTGGACCAGGCAATAAATAAACTGGCATCTTTTTTTGAAAAAAATTTGTAGGCACTCCTTTTTGCAGCGAAATCACTTATAAACACCCCGAAAATGGTAAAGAATAAAATGCTATTTAGTTTTTTGATAGTGATAAATAATATTTTGTTTGCACAAACAAAAACAGATAGCGCTATGTCATTAAATCCAAAGGAACGCAGTATCGTCGCTATTTCAGCATACGCGGCGCAGGGAAATGTGCCCAGGCTCCAAAACGCTTTGAATGATGGTTTGCAGGCGGGGATATCCATTAGTGAAGTAAAAGAAACGCTGGTACAATTGTACGCGTATGCAGGTTTTCCACGAAGCCTTAATGCATTAAATAATTTAATGTCGGTCTTGCAGGAAAGAAAGAAAAAAGGCTTTAATGATTTGCCAGGAAAGGAGCCGTCGCCTTATCCTGCCGGTAAAACCATGCTGCAAACAGGAACAGAAAATCAAACGAAACTTACAGGAATAAAAATTGGCGGTGGCGTTTACGAATTTGCTCCGGCTATTGATTTGTTTTTAAAGGAACATTTATTTGGTTGTATTTTTGGCCGAAATAATCTTGATTGGAAAACCCGTGAGATAATTACAATTTCTGCATTGGCCGCTATGGAAGGAGTAGAGCCACAATTACGTTCTCATTATGGTGTAGGCATACATAATGGCCTTACCACCGATCAATTATCAGAAATAGTAACGATCATTGAAACTAATATCAATAAACAGCGCGGAAATGTTGCACGGCAGGTGCTCCAATCTGTAATTGATCAAAAGCCTTATAGTGCAGAAACTCCACCCGATGAGGAAATATTCCCTACAGGACAAAAAATTGATACCGATAATTTTATTGGAACTGCATGGTTAAATCAATTAATCCAGAGCGATAGCAGCAATAAAATACAGGTAGGCAATGTTACTTTTGAGCCTGGTGCAAGGACTAAGTGGCATTATCACCCGGGCGGGCAAATCTTACTGGCTTTAGATGGCACCGGTTATTACCAGGAAAAAGGCAGCCCAAAACGGCTGCTTCGTAAAGGCGATGTGGTGAAATGTCCGGCAAATGTTCCGCATTGGCACGGTGCAAGCCCTGACCAACCGTTTATACAGATTGCTATAACGAATGCACAAAACGGTGCGACAGTATGGTTGGAAAAAGTAACGGATGAAGAGTATAATAAATAAGTAAAAACAATCAGAACCGATCATTTCAAGAATTTCTTAAAAAAGCATGTACAGCTAGGTCCGCTGAAATTCAGGAATATTTGAATTACGTAATTACCTGTTTCCTTTTTGTTATTTCCACTCCTTACACCAGTTTAACTTTGTTCTATAATTAAAAGCAAATATGTATGGAAACGAAAATGCAAACACGCAAATTGGGAAATAGCGGCCTCGAAGTTTCGGCCATGGGACTTGGCTGTATGGGAATGAGTTTCGCATACGGTTCCGCTCCTGCCAAGAGGGAGATGGTTGCCCTGATCCGTGCAGCCGTTGAAAAAGGGGTTAATTTTTTCGATACGGCTGAAGCTTATGGTCCTTTCACCAACGAGGAACTGGTGGGTGAAGCATTGACTCCTTTTCGTAATGAGGTAATAATAGCGACGAAATTTGGTTTCAAGATTGAGGACGGGAAACAAGTGGGTGTTGATAGCCGCCCTGAACACATCAAAGAAGTAGCTGAAGCTTCATTGAAGAGGCTTAAAGTGGATGTGATTGATCTGTTTTATCAGCATCGTGTTGATCCCGATGTTCCGATCGAAGACGTGGCCGGAGCTGTAAGAGATTTGATACAGCAGGGAAAGGTGAAACATTTTGGTCTTTCAGAAGCGGGTGTCAATACTATTCGCCGCGCACATGCCGTGCAGCCCATTACTGCATTGCAAAGTGAATACTCGCTTTGGACTAGGAATCCTGAAGAGATTGTACTACCGACGCTTGAAGAACTCGGTATTGGTTTCGTTCCATTTAGCCCGCTTGGCAGAGGGTTTCTAACAGGTAAGATGAATGAAAATACAACGTTCGGCAGCACTGACTTTCGCAATACGCTTCCTCGTTTTACACCTGAGGCACTTAAAGCAAACCAGTCGTTAATTGATTTGCTTCAGCAAGTAGCGAAACAAAAGAATGCAACCACAGCCCAAATTGCCCTGGCCTGGTTACTTGCACAGAAGCCATGGATTGTTCCAATACCGGGCACTACAAAATTAAATCGCCTTGAAGAAAACATTGGAGCAGCTGTTATTGAACTTACGCCTGGTGATCTCAGGGATATTGAAGAGGCTGCTTCAAAAATTAAAATTGAAGGGACCCGGTATCCTGAGTATATGGAAAAGGGAACTGGTCTTTAATAAGATTTAGTGTTAAGATCTGCTACACAACCAATATCATTAAATTAAGGAACCGGCTAAAGCCGTTCAGAGATTCTTTGCTTTTTTATAGTCCACGGTTTTAAACCGTGGACTATAAAAGGAACAATCAAACAATAATTCGTTTTAACGATTTACCGTCACTTAATTACATTGCATTCCGCGACCAAACAAAGTATTGAGTACATAATAATTATCTTTCAAAAGCCTGAAGCCGGGCTTTCATTATTTTTACAGTCAACAGTCACTTCATGCAAAGCCTTTTTATCGAATACGTTTATCTTGTCTTTATCATTGTAGCATTGGTCATGCTGGCAAATAAATTAAAGCTGGCTTACCCGATTGTGCTGGTGCTAGGAGGATTGGCGCTGAGTTTTACAAAGACATTTTCTAACATCATCATTGACCCGGAGCTGATCTTTTTTATTTTTCTTCCGCCATTGCTTTACGAAGCTGCATGGCAAACATCCTGGAAGGAGTTTTGGAAATGGAGGCGCGTGATCATGAGTTTTGCATTTCCTATAGTGATTTTAACTTCCTGCGTGGTGGCGTTGGCATCCTATGCTCTTATTCCGGGGTTCACGCTGGCACTTGGTTTTTTGTTAGGTGGGATTGTATCTCCGCCCGATGCTATTTCAGCCACCACTATTTTGCGGCAGGTAAAAGCGCCAAAGAGGCTGGTTAGTATTGCTGAAGGTGAAAGCCTGCTGAACGATGCCTCTTCACTTATCGTGTTTCGTTTTGCCCTGGCTGCAGTTATTACCGGGCAATTTCATTTCGCACAGGCGGCAGGCAGTTTTTTCCTGGTGATCATTATGGGAACATTGGTTGGATTACTGATCGGCTTTATTTTTTACGGTATCCACCGGTGGCTTCCGACAACCCCCAGCATTGAAATAGTACTGAGTTTGCTGG
Source organism: Chitinophagales bacterium (assembly GCA_015654695.1). GTDB lineage: Bacteria > Bacteroidota > Bacteroidia > Chitinophagales > Chitinophagaceae > VBAT01. Next base: position 13,906 of record JAATGJ010000126.1, read on the forward strand.
CGCCTTACTGCATGTACTACTTCGCGGAACGTTTCCATTTTTCAGGAGTACTGGCGGTAGTGGCAGGTGGACTTTTGTTGTCTAATAAACGTCAAACTATGCTCAGTTACCAGGGACGTGTGCAGGGATCCAATGTATGGTCAACTATTGGTTTTGTTCTAAATGGTATCGTGTTTTTATTAATCGGACTTCAGTTGCCATTAATGACCAGGAAGGTGGAAAGGGTAAGTTTGATGCAGGCAATAGGATATGGGTTAGTGATTTCTTTGGTCTTAATAAAAGCCAGGTTGCTCAGCACACTGGGAGCATCAGCTTTTACCATGTTCATGTCACGTTTCATTACCGTGGCGGATGCCAACCCGGGATGGAAAATTCCGGTGATTTTTGGATGGGCCGGTATGCGTGGAGTGGTTTCGCTGGCTGCTGCATTATCTATCCCTGTTCTTATCAATGGCGAAGAACCTTTCCCTTACCGCAACCTTATACTCATTATTACTTTTATAGTTATCCTGGTAACGCTGGTATTCCAGGGACTCACACTTCCGTGGGTTATCCGGAAATTAAATCCAACCATTAAACCGGATACTATTCCGGAACATGAACAGGAAATGATCATTCAAAAGAAACTGGCCCTTTATTCCCTGCAATATGCAGAAGAAAAATATGGGAAGAACTGGTTAAAAAATGAACATTTACAAATCCTGCAATCAAGGTTAAAGGCAGAACTAAATTTTTTTAACCGGCAACTTGAAACAACGGGCAGTGAAGAAGATAATTCACTAAAAGATTTTCAACGCATTTACCTGGAAATATTAGAGGAACAGCGAAGATTGCTGGATAAGATGAATCATCGTTTTGAATTTGATGAAGATTTGATCAGGAAATATCTTTCATTGGTAGACCTTGAAGAATTCAAACTTCGGGAAAAGTTAATTCAGCAGGCTGATCCGGCTAAATGAACCTGTCCTTTTTAAACTTCTTTCAATGGCTTTTTCAAAAGAAACACACCTATTGCCATCGCCCAGATAATAGCCAGGAACAAATAGATATTTAATGCCAGTTCGTGCAGCCATGCGAGTTGAAATATACCTGCTGCGCCATCTGCCAAACAAAAAACTCCTGTTGTGATGGTAAGTAAACCTATGAACAAAAATTTGTTCCGGTAAAGAATAACACCTGCCGAAAGCCACCAGGTGGCTGCAAAAAACATTTCCAATAAATTCCACATCCCGCCATATACCATATCATTCACCAACTGAAAATTGGCTTTGAGTATTTCCTGCTTAGCTGTTGTGGCATCGGGGTATGCTGTGATAATATATGGCCATACCACCGCTAAGATGGCAGCGCCAATAGCGCCTGTCAATACATAAGCCAGGCCATTAAAAGTTATGAGCCTGCTCCAGGCTGATTGATTTTTCAGCCAGTCGTGCAACAGGTAAATGACAGGCAGCAGCAACAAATAATACCCAAACATATCAAAGATCATGGACCATCTTGCTGCGTGGACGTTTACTCCTGCTGTGGTCAGGATCAGTAAAGGATGGGAGAATGCGTCGAAATTATAGTTCACCCCTATTAAACCGGTAATCATACAAGCTAATGCCAGCAAAGCTGAAATAACAGTGATAATGCCAACCGTTTTTTGATAATTAAGTAGCCCCATTTTAATAAAAACCAAAGCTTTTAAGAAATTGCAGTATCTATTTTTGGTTTATACGCCACAAAAATCTATCTGCTGAAAGAATTATGCAATCAACTCTGTCATGAACTGTTGATGGAACTGAATGAATCGCCTGTTATACGTATATTCAACTGGCGTACCAGTTATGAAAAGCTGGCTTTAGCTCCGTATTTTTATTGCGTATCTTCCTTATTTTCGGATATTCTGACTAAATTCATTTTGCATATACTATACATGCCTGGTCATACCGGGAAATAATAAAATGATAAAACCCAAAACTTCTGAAAGTCAGCTTGCATCAGTTGCTATGCGGAAAGGCAGCGCTACACTCCGTTTCCTGTTACCTGTTATCGTTATCCTTTGTGTTTTGCTGCTATGGTTTTTTATCTCTTATATAAATCTGTTTCCGGCGTATGCATTGCCTTCACCGGTAGCTGTATTGAAAAGTTTTAAAGAAGAAATGTTAGCCGGGCGGTTAGTCAACGATATAATAGCTTCATTGTGGAGGGTCGCTGTAGGTTTTGTGATAGCTGCCACCTTCGGTATTCCTGTTGGCTTATGGCTGGGGCAACACCTTTATGCAAAACAAGCTTTTGTACCTATGCTTAATTTCTTTCGTTTTCTCTCACCGCTGGCATGGATACCCTTTGCCATACTCTGGTTTCATATCGGAGATAAGCCGGCCATCTTCCTCCTGTTTATGGCTACTTTTTTTCCGCTCGCATTGGCAACCATGTCGGCCGTGGCTACTATACCAAGCATCTATTTTCGCGTAGCAAAAGATTATAATTATAAGGGCATTGAGTTACTCACCAAAGTCACTTTCCCTGCCGTACTGCCGCAGGTGATCACAGCTTTGCGTGTCAGCTATGGTATTGCGTGGGTGGTAATTGTAGCTGCAGAAATGGTAGGTTGCCAGGATGGATTGGGTTATGGTATCTGGGAGGCACGTAATGGTTTGCGTCTTGATTCTGCTGTTTGTTATATGATCGTTATTGGTGTGCTGGGCATGGGCATTGACCGCCTGCTGGCTCAATTAACTAAACTACCTAATGTACGCTGGGGTTATGAAAGATAAAAGTTCTGTTAACCGGCTTGTACTCGAAAATGTTTCGCATAGTTACGGGGCAGTAGCTGTTCTTAATCATCTGAGCCTGGTAGTGAATCCCGGTGAGATAGTGGTATTGGTAGGTCCTTCCGGTTGTGGCAAAACAACCATATTGAATTTATTATCCGGTCATATCGAACCTATGTCAGGTTCCATACAAAGAGAAGGCGTCATCCGCACGGTATATCAGCATGACGGTCTTTTTCCCTGGCTTACTGTTCTGGAAAATATTTCTATTGGATTACGTTCGCTAAAGGATGCAACGCAACGTGAAAAGGAGTTGCGTGAATTGCTTGAGCTGATCCACCTCGAAGGTTTTGAACATCATTATCCGCACCAGTTGTCAGGAGGCATGAAGCAGCGGGTGGAACTGGCACGGGTGCTTGCCGGTGATTCAGACATATTATTGATGGACGAACCATTCTCCGCACTGGATTACCAGACAAGGCTTCGTATGCGGCATGAGTTGGTTCGTTTGCTTAAAGAACGCCCCCGCACTGTTGTCTTTGTTACACATGATATAGAAGAAGCCGCGCAATTAGCCGATCGTGTGTTGGTATTATCCAATCGCCCTGCAACGATCAGCCACGAATTGCAAATAAATGCACAACGCCCAAGGGACCTTACTGACAATGCCGTCATCGAAGCTATGACAGCGATACTGAAGGAACTTGGATTGCAAACATCTGATCGCAATGATGTATAAATCTTTTGACGATGATCTTTTATTATCCCAACCTGAATTAAACTAATTTTGGAATACGACTATCATGAAACTCTCCATCACCGGTATTATTATAGGTGTTATTCTCACCCTCACGGTGCTGGGCCTGCTCCGCTATCGCCCCTGGAATAGCAATGGCGCTATCAATGCCCGCGATGTGATACATGAGGGATCAAATAAAAAAGCGCAGCGTGAACTGACGGTAGGTTATCTGCCGGTTACCTGTCACCTTACTTGCCCGGTTACCGATTTTGCATCTAAGACAACCGAGACCAATACAAATTTCAATTCCCGTGTATTCTCCGATTTCCCGACAGTGGTAAGCGCTTTGGAAGCAAAACAGGTGCAGGCCACTTTTATGATCGTGCCATTAGCCATGAAGTTGCGTGAGCAAGGCGTACCAGTTAAGATCTGTTATCTCGGTCATCGCGATGGTTCTGAAATTGTGGTAGGCAAGAACAGCCGGATCAGGAGCCTGGTGGATCTTAAAGGTAAAAAAGTAGCTATACCAAGCCTGTACAGCAACCAGCATTTTGTTATTCACAAACTCATGGAAGATCACGGCATGAAGCCGGAAGACATCACCTTCATTGTATTGCCGCCGCCGGATATGCCGACCTCGCTGGCAGCAGGCGCTATTGACGGTTACTTTGTCGGCGAACCCTTTTGTGCGAAGGCAGAACTTGATGGTATAGGGCGTATTCTTTATTATGCCAGGGATGTATGGCCCAATTTTATTTCCTGCGCACTGGTAGTGCATGAGGATCTGATACGTGATAACCCGGAGATTGTACAGGACCTGGTTAGGGGTATTGCGGAGTCTGGCAAATGGGCGGAAACGCACCGCGCAGAAGCTGCAAAATTAGCCGCACCCTATTATCGCCAGGACCAGAAAGTACTAAACTATGTATTAACTGCCGATCCGAAACGTGTGAGCTACCTGAAGCTGACACCCATCGACGAAGACCTGCAGCAGATACAGGACCAGGGAATAAAAATGGGACTTCTTACAAAGAGAATCCCTATGAATGAACTCATTGATCGTGATTTCGTACCGAAAGTAATAACGACTGCTCCCATTGATGCGGCGAAAATACCGGAACCCAAAGAAGTGAAAACCCATTAATAATAAATCAGCCTACTATTTTTTTGCTGGCTTTACTGGTAGTATATCATGCCAAATGTTTGCCGGGCGATAAGAAAAGTATCTTGAAAATGTATATTTACCTTCTTCCAGCCTTACCGGCTATGTATGAAATTCCATATCTTTAAATTATTCAAAATCTATTTCTTACTATTAAAAACTACTACAATGGATGACAATCAAAACATCGAACTCATCGTCAATAACCAGGAAACGATCAAAAGTAACCAGGGGGTAATTACGGGTAACCAGGGAGTGATCAAAGGCAACCAGGGAACAATTCTTAAAAACCAGGGCATCATCAAAACAAACCAGGGTACACTTCTTAAAAACCAGGGAGTGATCAAAGGCAATCAAAAAGTAATTGTTGATAACCAGAAATCCTTAAAAGGAAACCAGGGCACCATCATTTCCAACCAGAAGACAATCATCAATAATCAAAAGGTGATCCTGAAGAATCAAAAAACCCTTGACCTGATCCTTAAAAACCAGCAAACGATCCTGAAGCTGCTAAAAAAATAATTGGGAATGATTTCTTAAAAGCGCTGTAACCGGGTGATATGCTTTATTATGAAATGGGATGAAAACGATCCCATTTTTTTATTTAGTCAATAAACTTCAATTTTCTTGTCAGCTTATTGGCCACGGGAAAAATGATCAATGCGGCACAGTAGGCCACCGGGAACATGATGATCCATGTCTTCATGTATTGCACCGTCCAACCATCATGAAATCCATAGTTCCAGATGATTCCTATAAGTGTCATCAGCAATGTCATCGGAACAATGATGAAAGCAGTATGAATGTACTTCCTGAATTTGTTTTTAACAGTCATAAAAATGGCAATTACAATCGTTTAATAAAATCCGCTGAAGCAGGTTCACTAAAGATATAAAGTTGATGGTATAATTTAAAAAAAATTATGGCTCCATGTTTTGAAAAGAGTTACGAAGTTCCGGGTGCAGGTTCGATATCTGCCGGAACTACTTTCTTTCTCCAATCAGGAGATTCATATCCTGCAATATAAAAAAGTGCTGCCAGTTATTTACCGGCAGCACCATCATCAAAGTTCGAATGTTACTATAACTCTTTTACCACGATATTCCGGAATGCCACCCGTTTGCCCGGAAAAGCCTGTAAACCCATAAAAGTGGGCATTGACTGCGTTGTCGGCAATCCCTTATTGGGATTCTCACTTACAAAATTGGTAACCAACTGACCGTTTAAGTTTACATTATACTTATTGCCGGTTACTTCAATTTCAAACAAGTTCCATTCGCCTGCGGGCTTAGCCGCTACTGGTTTTGTGTCCTGTACCGGTTCATTGTAGATAGCTCCTGTTTGATGAATGGGAGATCCGTCCGGTGCGCCGTTTTCATCTATCTGTACTTCATAACCAAAGTCAACGCCTACATAAGCGCCGTTTACATATCCTTTCGTTTCAGGATCAGGGAAACGTAAAAATATCCCGGAGTTATCATCATCCCTGTACCGTTTCCATTCCAATGATAATTTAAAATCTTTGGGTAACGGTGATGTACACATCAGCAATCCCATGTCCTGCCCCGGCAATGTTTCCAGCGCGCCATCATTTAAAATAAAATCTCCGGCGCCTACCATCTTCCAGCCTTCTATATGCAGATCATCAAACAACACTTTTGTCTTGGGTGCATTAACAGTAAAGGGTACCGCATCCGGGATAATATATTTCGCCGTTCTTCTTACCAATGCAATACCTGTCAGCATCGGGTTAGGAGAACCAATGGTTGGGAATAAGGCGGCAGACGCTACAAAACAATTGGCAACATGATGAAACCTTCCCTCCGTATTGGTAACAGATGCAGCAGGATCATCACCCATCCATAACGTTCCGGCTTCATGATGTGTAGCGCCTGATCCATCCCGCATCCTTGCCAGTTCTTTAACCGGCAGGCCGTTGGCAAAAACTTTGATAATATTATCGGCAGTTTTATCCATCGCATCCCAGACAGCCATATCTTTTTCAGAAGCGGCGATATTTACAAATGCACGCTGTACCCCGAACTCATCAGGCTCACTATCCAACTGTACAAAGTTTTGCGGGTTCATAGTCTCCATCTCTCCTATCCCGCGGATAGTAATCACTACATGAGAATCCGTAGCTGCTTTTAATTTATCAAACCCATCTATGTCCGGAACAATTTTAAACAATTCCGCTTCTGAGTTACTATCTGCTTCACCCAGCCCCGCTGCGGTGATCTGGTGATGATAATAGCTGGTGGTACCATCAGCATGTGTATGCCTGCTTTTTACGAATAGCGCAGATGCCTGTAATTCTTTAACTGCATTGGAAAGATGTGTCAGCGCTTTTCTTGGAATACGAACAGTAAGATTAGAGCGTAAATGCGCCATCAGGTTCTTTCCAAACAGGTGATAGTTGGGTACTCCCTGGAATGAATTTAATGCAAGGCGTGTACTTTCTACCGTAGCCAACGCAACAATTACCTGGCCGTTTGCCGGTAATGGGATAATACCCTGGTTGGTTTCCACCCCGGTTACTTTTGTACCATCGAATACCAGCCTGTTGACATGACATACCGGAACTACCATTAACCGTTTTTTAAAATCATCTCCTTTGCTTTCAACAGCAGCCGTTCTTACAGCTTTGATCAGCAAAGGCACTGAGCTGAATTTATTATTACAGAAAAATCCCCTGCGGGCTTCTGTTTCCACTGCGAGTGGTGCTTCCAGCTTATTGATGTCTTCCCTTGAAGGATCTATATCATCCAGGTGCAGCTCCAGTTCATCCAGCGGGATGGCGCCCTGTATTTTTCCATTATTAATACCATCAAATAACTGTTGCCGCATTGCATCGTGCATATCGCTTTTGATAAAATCGTTGGTTTGTGTAACACCCATTTGCGCTGCCGCTTCCCTGAAATAGATATCGTTCAGATCATTGACCACATCATCCGGCCACCTGTCAGCAGGCATTTCCTCATCTAATAATTGCGGGGACCATCCTCCCCAGAATACAGAACGTCCACCGATACAATAGGCCAGGCCCGGAAACTTTGTTGCGGAATGCCAGGGCAATCCCCATACTTCATTGCGTGGTGTAAGGGCTTGTCCCGTCATCCGCAGTTCAGCAATGCTGGTGGGCGATGGCAGATTGATACCCATTAAAGGAATGTTCTGTACGTGAGTAGGCAGCAACATCGGGCCGCCTTCCAAAACGAGAATGCGATGGTTTCTTGCTTTGTCCTGGTCAAAGAGGCGCTGTGCAATGGCTGCACCAAAAGAACCTGCGCCAATGACAATAATATCAAATGCTTTAGCATCAGGCCGCAGGGTTTTATCCGTTGTCTGAAGCGCTTCGTCTAACCCGTTACAAACATAACGGCCAATGACATCTTTGGTGAAATTTGTGGACTGGGTTGTTTTCGGAGTCATAGTAAAAGATTTTGAGTGAAGAAATAAATAGTAATGCTTGTCTATTTAATCAAAGCTTTCACAAGGCTCCTGTATATATAAGACCAGTGTACACAACCTGGAAATAAGAGCAGAAAAATGCCGTGACAGATTACAGGTGATATGAAGTTACAATACCCTTTTTCCCGTTCCCAGAAAAATTTCTTCACAAGGGTTAATATCTGCCAGCCGCCATGTTTGGTTTTAAAACGGGAAATCACTTCTCAAAAAAAATATCTAATTTCCTATTCTAAACAACTCACCATGGCTACACCAACCAAACCTTCTACATTTCTTTTATTTCCCTGGGGTCTCATGTCTATCGTGCTGGTACTGCTGCTGAACTTAACGCTTAACAATGCCTGGTTCAGCAAAAACTGGAGCTGGATCGCACTGGTATTAATTATCCCCGCAGCTATACTGGAGAATTTTAAAGTAGGCTACTCTACGATGCGGATCATGTTCCTGAAAGTCGTTTTTTCACTGATCTCCTTCTTACTTGTGGGAATGGCTTTCGGTTCGGCCCTTACCGGCTGGCATATTGACCGGTTTCAAAAAATCGAAGGCGTTAAATCCATTAGCCTTCCCTGGTATGTAATGCTTGCCCTGGCTGTTTTACTGCTGATACAGGTAGCTCAACTTTTCAGTATGCTCAAAGCGGTGAAGAGGGAGTTTATGCAGCTCGATCCTGATCAGTAATATATCCGGATCGTAACGGATGTTTAGAAAATTTACAATTGCCGTAACGCTGCTTTAAGAAAAGGAAGAGTGGGAAGCGAAGAAATAATTTTCAATTCATCTTTTACTGAACTTTCATTGTCCAAAAACCTCAGCACCTGCCGGGGTTTATTTTTTTTGAATAACTGAGTAAATATTTTATCGCCAGCCAGTTTATTGTGATAAAGAATGTAGAGCAATGTATTGTCATAAAACCGGAATCGTTTGGGGGCAGCCGGAAGATAGTTTAAGTTTTTACCGGTTATTAAATAGTCCACTACCTGCTGGCTTTGTTTTTGAATAAACTGGAAAGTATAGCCGCTAGAAGCTTTTGTTTGCCCACCCGCTGTACCGATCTGCCAGCCATTTCCTGCAAAGGAAAATTTTTCATTTGTCATGGGAATTACGCCAAACTCCTGTTCCTGCACAGTATATTCATCTATACCAAGAAAAGAATGAATATAGTTTCCTAATTCTTTATCATATTCTTCCGGGGGCAACAGTTCTTTGGTAAACAACGTGTATTCAACCAACGCGGAAGTAGCGCTGAATGGTAACACATAGGCAAAGGTGGTTCCATGTTGCTGGTGCATCCGGAAGTCCATTATAGTTGCCTGCGCCGGATCAAATGATGGTTTTGCTGTTTCAATAAGCCATCCTTTAAAATGCTGCAAAAGCCTGATGCTTTTTTTATTTTGTTCGCCCGGTTTATAAATAGAATTAAAAATGTGTGTGCCTGTAGCAAATAACCTGAATTCACGATCATTCAACCTGAGTAGCAGGTCATCTTTTTCATACTCCCATTTTTTCACATCTGCATACACCATTTCAATACTATTCTGTTTGGCTATTTCAGTAAAACAATACTGGTAAAAATCAATTCCCCGTATCATCTTATACTGGTAAGGGGTAATGTTCATGGCAGAAGAAAATTCATTACTTAAAAAGGAAACCCTGTCCCATTTCCTGTAAACCACCTCGTCAAAAAAACCATTTTCTTTTTCCCAGAAACACCAGGTGCGGTCATTTTTTGTTTTAGGTTCTTTATCGAGCAATAAAATTTTCTTACCGGTGAATTTACCACTACGGATCATCCGCATCAGCAGGCTAAGGCTGGCGCAACCGGCCCCTATAAAAATATAATCGTATGAAGTTGATGTAAGCAGATGAAGAATTATTGGCTAAAGATAGGAAGATGAACAGGCATGCTATGCTTCCGGGGCATACTCTACTTTCTTATTCCCTGCCATCAGCTTTTTATCCCGGCGGATTTTATCCCAGTACTTTTTAGCGACATATAACATACCGAAACTTTCGCCCTGGTGGCGATCAAGATGCTTGTGATGCATTTTGTGCGCCCAGCGGATTGCCCTTACATACGTATTATTGCTCCGGGTGAACCATTTGAACCGCTGATGAATGATGACATCATGTACCATGAAATAAGCAAACCCATACGCCATAACACCAAAACCTATGGATTGCATCCACCATACATGATTAAATGAACCAAATCCTATGAGCAAGATACTCGGCACGGCGAATATGATAAAGAAAGCGTCATTCTTTTCGAAAAAACCCGGCTCTGTCTGGTGATGGTCCCTGTGGAGGTACCAGAGAAATCCATGCATGACAAATCTGTGCGTAAGCCAGCTTACACCTTCCATAGCTATGAATGTTCCCAATAAGATCAATATATAATAAACTGCTGTCATCTGCTATTTTTAAGCGGCTATGATCTTATAATGCCGGTTCCACCATTCTTCCATTTTTGGAAAAGCCAGGTGAAACCATGCCGTGAATTTATGGGGTTGTTGCTGCAAACAGGACCGCACTTCTTCCAGGTTTTTGTAACAATAATCCATTACTTCCCCCTTGTTGAAATCAACTGGTCCATCATATTTACCTGCAAATACATGATCAAATTCATGCTCCGTCAATCCATTGTCAAAATTTGCCTGGTAAAGAAAGTCAAAAATCTTTTCAAGCTGAGCGGTAAATCCCATTTCTTCCTTTAACCTCCTCTGTGCAGCTTCATGTACTTCTTCACCCGGCTGCGGATGGCTGCAACAACTGTTTGTCCATAATCCCGCGCTATGATATTTATTCATCGCCCTGCGTTGCAACAATATTTCGCCTTTCGTATTGAAAATAAAAACACTGAATGCACGATGAAGCAGCCCTTTCCGGTGTGCTTCCATTTTTTCTATCGTGCCGGTAGCTTCGTCCTTTTCATTTACCAATATTACTTCCTGTATCTCCATTTATATCAGATTTAGCTGGTGTTTCAACCCTGCCCTTACAACGATCATCAGCTTGTAATGATGAGGTATCCGTATCCTTTTTTGCATTATCTGGCAGGGATGAGTTCTTTTTATTTTTTTGAAAAGGGATACGTAATATTTATACGCTACATATACACCAAACCTGGCCCTAACCGGCAGTTGAAGTATTCCTTCATATGCCTGGCTGAAGTCATGCTCAATATCAATTTCGATTCCCTTTTTATCTTTTTCCAGGAAATTATTGAAATCGCAACCGGGGAAATACATTCTTGACAGATCATTGTTATCCGCTTTCAGGTCACGCAGGAAATTGATTTTTTGAAAAGCGGCCCCTAAAGCCCTGGCATATTGCGCAAGCTCCCTGTATAATTTTTTATCTCCTTCGGAAAATACATGCAGGCACATCAACCCTACAACTTCCGCGGAACCATAGATATATTGGCCATACTCTTCCGGGCTATAGAATTTTTTAGAGAGATCCAATTCCATGCTTTTAAAAAAAGCATCTACCAGTTCACGGTCAATTTTATAAGCATTAACAGTTAACTGGAAACTATTGAGTATGGGGTTCAAACTAATTTGTTGATCAATGGCTTCATGAGTCGCCGCTTTGAACTGCTGCAACAAAGACTTCTTATCATGTTCATGAAATGTATCCACTATCTCATCGGCAAACCGTACAAAGCCATAAATATTGCAAACAGGCGCCCGGAGATCTTTATGCAGTAGCCGGATAGCAGAATAAAAGGAAGTGCTGTATCGTTCAGCAACAATACGGCTGCAATCTTCACTGACGGTATGAAACAACTGAAGCATGTACTGTAATTTATAGAATTAACTAATTAGTTTGATCACTTGTTTTGCCACTACTTCACCACTGATCAGGCTTGGCGGCACCCCCGGCCCAGGCACCGTTAACTGCCCGGTATAAAAAAGATTCTTCACTTTTTTACTCCTGCAGGATGGACGGAATATGGCTGTTTGCTTTAATGTATTGGCCAATCCATACGCATTCCCCCTGAAAGAGTTATAATCATTTACGAAATCGCTGACTGAATAAGATTTTTTATAGACAACAAATCCAAGTATGTCTTCGCCAATATGCTGCTCCATTCTTTTTACTATCAGTTGAAAATACTTTTCCCGCAATTCTTCCGTATCGTCTTCCAGTCCCGCAGCTACCGGAACAAGAAAAACAATGTTTTCACAACCTGACGGGGCTACAGACAAATCTGTAACGGATGAAACACTGACATAGAACAATGGAGCGGAAGGCCACTTCGGATCTTTATATATTTCTTTTCCATGCTGCTCAAAAGAAACATCAAAAAAAAGAGAATGATGTATTCCCCTCTTCAATTTTTTATTCAACCCCACATAGTACAAAAGACAGGAGGGAGCCATTACCCTTTTTTGCCAGTAGCCTGCTGAATAGCTCCTGTATTTTTCAGGCAGCAGGTTTGATTCCGTAAATTCATAATCAGCTCCACTGATCACCACATCCGCTTCGTAATTATTTTTGTCCGTAATTATTTTTTTGGCGACCCCTTCTTCTACTACGATCTCTTTTACATTTTCTTCAAACCTGAACTGAACACCAAGTTCCTTCGCCAGGTTGTACATTCCTTCCACTACCATATACATTCCGCCCTGCGGATACCATGTTCCCCCTTTTATGTCTGCATAGTTCATCAGGCTGTACAGTGCCGGTGTATCTTCCGGCAATGCACCAAGAAATAAAACCGGGAACTCCATCAATTGCCGGAGTTTTATATGCTGAAAATATTTTTGAATATGTTTTTTTATAGACGTAAGGATATCCAGTTTGAAAACCCCTTTGATGACTGACCAGCCAAGAAATTCTGAAAAAGAAAGTCCCGGTTTATAAACCAGGTTATTGATACCCACTTCATATTTATAAGCGGCTTCATGGAGGTACTTTTCTAATTTTTCCCCGCTGCCTTTCTCAAAAGATTCAAATACTTTTTTTAATTCTTCAAATGAAGCGGGTATATCAGTAAAACCATCGTTCCAGTAAATGCGGTAAGAAGGATCAAGGCGCTGCAGTGTGTAATAATCGGAAACTTTTTTTCCAAACTGGCTAAAATATCTTTCAAATACACCAGGCATCCAGTAAAAACTCGGACCCATATCAAAGGTAAACCCGGCTTCTTTTAATTGGCGGGCACGGCCACCTGCCATATTATTTTTCTCCAATACTGTTACCTGCCAACCACTCTTTGCCATAAATGATGCAGCAGATAAACCTGCAAACCCGCTACCAATAACAATAACTGATTTAGACACTTTACTAAGTGATTAATACAATATCGCTGAAACAATGAAAAACTTAACCGAATCATTAAAACCTGCTGATCTGTTCTTTCAGCAATTTCCTGGCAAAGTGTATCCTGCTTTTAATAGTACCAAGAGGTTCATGCAGGTAATCTGAAATTTCCTGGTATTTATAACCGTCAATGTAGAGCAGGAATGGCATCTTGAATATTTCCGGTAAACGATCAATAGATGTTTTAATTTCTTTTATCCTAAGGCCACTTTCAGCCGCATTGGATACAGCCGATTGTTTCAGGTTGATCAGGTAATCTTCCGGCGTATTGTCAAAAATGGTTTTTTGTTTAGCTTTCCTGCGGTAGTTATTAATAAAAATATTCCGCATGATGGTAAAGAGCCATGCCTTGATATTCGTTCCGGTATTGTACTTATCATGATTAGCTAAAGCCTTATATAAAGTTTCCTGGTACAGATCGTTTGCAGCTTCTGTATCCTTGGTGAGGTTAACAGCAAAAGGTTTTAAAAAACTGGCATTGTCCAGCAGCATTTCATTGAATTCTGTAGTCGCCATTAATTTGTTTAATTTTTATATAGGCAAAGCTAAACAAAATAATATTCCGAAAAAAACTTTATTTCTCAGAGATAAAGGCTTGAAAATCAAATACCGTCCACAAACTCCATCACTTCAGTAAACGATTTTTTAAATTGGATAGAGTCAGGAATGTCTTTATGATAATGCTGGGTAGGGAACCCGGATATGATAGTAGTGACGTTCACTGCTTTTTCGCGAATACATTTCAGGAGCTTGTCGAAATTGAAATTAGGACAGGTACTTGTAAGATGGATAAAAGCCAGTTCAGGTTTTAATGCGATCACCATACTTCCTACATCACACATAGGTATATTCGCCCCGGCATATATCACATTGGCTCCGCGGCTTTTGAGAATGTAGCATAAAAACAATAATCCTAATTCATGATGTTCGCCTTCCGGTAAAAACAACAGGCAGATTTTTCCATCAGCACGGGTGGGCGTTTGGTCAATAGCAACAATCAGTTTCTGCCGTATAACATTGCTGACAAAATGCTCCTGCGCCGGCATGATATGGCCCGTTTGCCAGAGTATGCCGATTTTTTCTAAAAAAGGAAAGATGATCTCTTTTACCGTTGCCTCAATACCATTTGCTTTTATATGATCATTGAGCGTACATTCAAATTCATATATTTCCAGGTCAATCATAGACCTGACTAATTCATTTACGATCCGCTCATTAATAGCTTCTGCATCCCGCAGTTCCAGTATCTTGCTGCATATCTCACCCGGCTGCATCTTATCAATATGAGATATTTTAAATCCATATTTATTCAGCAGGGCAATATTGAGGATCGTTTTTAATTCTTCATTACAATAATAGCGAATGTTAGTATCGCTGCGGCAGGGTTTTAGAAAATTGTACCGTTGTTCCCAGATGCGGATGGTATGGGCTTTTATGCCTGAAATGTTTTCGAGATCCTTTATAGTAAATGCATCCATAGCTCCTGATTAGACAACCTGGCTGTAAAAAAGTTCGGACTGGTTATGTTTATTTTGAAATTGTAAGATATCTACAATTGATTATTAAGTATTTTCCCTTCCTCCATCATTTTTTTAAGTGCCGCAGGTATTTCAAACCGTTGCAATCCTTCCAGGTGGCCGCCATGATGGAGATCGGTTCCTACAAGATTGTAGAACCCGTTCTTAAGTAAATATTCTGACAATTGCGTTACAGAACGTCCGTAGTGCCCGCTCAAGGAAAGCAGGTTAAGCTGAAACATACAGCCGGTATCTTTCAACTCCGTATAAAAATCTTTATTCCGCTCAAGATAAATATATCGTTCAGGATGGGCGATGATAGGCTGGTATCCCTGCATTTGCATTTCAAATAAAATGCCTTTAATATTCATGGAGGGAAAGGCCATGGAAAATTCTGTTAACACCATATTACCACTGACAGTTAACAATGGTTCTTTGTTGCGAAGCAACTCTTCCACATGTTCATCTAGGAAATATTCCGCGGCTGCATGTATCTCAACATCAATACCTGCATCTTTTACAGCGGTTTTCACCAATGCCAGCTTTTCCAAAATAACTTCATGGGTATTTTTATACATATCCCACATGACATGGGGAGTAGTGATCAATTTTTTATAGCCCAGTTCTCTCATACCTTTTATCAACTCTAATGATTGCTCTATATTTTCAGCTCCATCATCAATACCGGGCAGCAGGTGAGAATGCATATCTGTATTCAGTATGGAAAAATCGAAACGATTACTGTGCGGCCTGGACCTCGAAAAGAATTTTAGCATAATCAGAACTATAACTAACCGAAATTACTTATTATTTGTTTGGTAAAATAAAGGAAATACTCAAAATTCACGTTTGGGTAAAGAAGGGAATACTTTGCTGATCAAGTTAGTGTTGGAGGAAATAACTGACCACGCAGTAAGAAACAGCAACATAAAATCGGTGTAGAAAGAAACATGCTGCTGGTACCATACCTCTACCGCGCCTTTATAAGGAAGGATTACCTGGCGGTAACATTCATGCGGGGGCAAACTGCTTTTAGTAATGATCAACTCTTCATCCCGGAATACAATACTGCCGATACCTGTTAATCCCGGCTTGACCCGGTAAACTTTTGATTTCATATCATCGGTATATCGGTCAAACCCTACTTTCATCAGTGGCCGCGGGCCAACGAAAGACATATCGCCGGTAAGTATATTAACCAGTTGCGGCAATTCATTTAACTTACTGATGCGAAGAAATCTTCCCATCGCCGTTACTCTCGGGTCTTTCCGCGTAGTTACATCGCCGCTTCCCATGTTGGGGCTGTTCTTCAGCATGGTAGCAAACTTCCAGATACGGAATATTTTATTCTGGTAACCCACCCTGTCCTGCCTGAAAAAAACTTCATGTTCTCCCGTCAGCAGCAACAATATAATGATAGGAATAAATAAAGGCAACAATATGATAATGGCTACCAACGAAAAAATAATATCAAAAATCCTTTTGATGAATGAATACATAAATCAGGTTAATGCCGCTTTTACTTCCCTGGCTACTATTTCCAGTTGCTGGTCGGTGATGCCTGTTGAACAGGGAATACTCAGGCAGGTATTGTAAATATAATCAGCATTGTCTTTTTTTTGTATATAAGGGCAATCTTTATACATCGGCAATTTATTCATCGGCATCCAGAAACGGCGGCTCATGATTTTATTGGCATTCAGGCGATCCAGTAGCTTTTGCTGATGATCAGTTTGTATGGTAAACAACCAGCCATTGGTTTGCACGGCTGGCAATTCTTTTTGAAAACGAATATCCGCTATTCCTTCAAAAGCCTTTTTGTAAAAAGCTACTGCTTCTTTTTTCCTTTTGATAAAAGAAGGAAGCAATTCCATTTGTCCCACACCTACAGCTGCCAGTATATTTACGAGCCGGTAATTGTATCCCACTTCATCATGATAATATTCATCCGAACTGGCTTTGGCCGTTGTCGTTAAATGTTTAGCATGTTTGGCCAATTTCTCATCATCGGTAACAATAACTCCACCTCCTCCTGTTGAAATAATTTTATTCCCATTAAAACTAAAACAACCCATCGGGCTGAAAGTACCGGCATGTTTCCCTTTATACAAAGTGCCCAATGCTTCGGTAGCGTCTTCTACAATGGGCAATGGGTATTTTTTTACAATAGATAGAAAGCGGTCCATGTCGCACATATTACCAAGTATATGCACCGGCATGATAGCGCCGATACGACGTCCATCTTCCACATAGATCAAATGCCCATCTCTTTCATCGGTTTCGTTTTCCAAAAATTCCTCCAGCAGGTCAAGGTCCATCTGCCATAGATCCGGATCGGCATCAATCAGCAATGGGTCTGCGCCAAGATATTTTATTGCATTAGCGGAGGCAACAAAGGTCAGGTTCGGTAGTATCACATAATCATCCTGCTTTACACCGGACATCAGTAAAGCGATATGCAATGCAGCAGTTCCATTTACTGCAGCTATACCATACTTCGCACCTGCGAAATCAGCCACCATTTGTTCAAACTGGGTGACATAAGAACCAACTGAAGATACCCACCCGGTATCCAGGCAATCTTTTACATACTTCCATTCATTGCCTGCTATGTTCGGTAAACTCAGTGGTATGAACTGATCGTTACTCATATACTTTATTTCCTTCTTCTAAATAGTTATTGTACCATGCTACTGTTTGTTTCAACCCTTCTTTCCAGTTTACTTTCGGTTCAAAAGATAGTTGTGTTTTTGCTTTGGTAATATCAGGACAGCGACGGGACACCGAACCGGGATACGTAGGCGCATTCTCAAATGTTCCTTTAAAGTTCATCAGTTCACCCGCATAATGGATTAATTCGCCAATGGATATTTCTTCCTGTGTGCCTATATGGTATATCTGCCCGTTGGTACTGGGTTTTTCCATTGCCAGCACCGTTCCTTCTACTGCATCAGTGATATAACAAAATGCTCTTGTCTGGTCATGTCCATATACTTTGAAAGGTTCTTCACCTTTTCTATAGCGTACTACCAGGTGGGGTATCACATGCTTGAAACCCATACGAGGGCCATATACATTATGATAGCGTACTATCGTGGCTTCAAATCCAAGTATGCGGGAATAGTTGAGAAAGCCTGATTCACCCAGCATTTTAGTAACAGCATACGTAAACCTGGGATGGCTGATATCTTCAATGCAAAGCGGCACTTCTTCCGGTGTGGGTGTTTTATACCCGAACGCGTCCACGGAACCAGCATAACATTCACTGGTAGATGTAAACAACACTTTACCAATTGTAGCATAACGCACCCATTCCAGTGTATTATAAATTAAAGCCGTATTGATGCGGATGATCTCGTGCGGGATGGAGTTTGCGTTATCAACTCCAACTACAGAGGCCAGCATATATACCTGGTCGTAACTTTTGTCAAGAAGGTCAAATGTTTTGGGATCAGTATAATCCCCGGCAACAACTTTAATGTTATGTTTTTTGACTAATTCAGTAAACAGTGCATCTTCTTTACCTCTTGCGAAATTGTCGGCGATGGTCAGCTGGTAGTCACGATTTTCTGAAAGATATTTTGCAATATTAAAGCCGATGAAACCGGCGCCACCTAACAATAAAACATTTTTACTCATAATAATTTATAACTATTTTTTTACCGGCTATATCACCTGATCAACTTTGTTGCAAGTTAAAATACATACATAGGATTCTATGTGAGTCCTATGTATCTATGTGTCTATGTGGTTCAAACTTAAAATACATTATACTTGTTTTTGCACTTTACTCAACTAACTCATAGCCTAAAGGTCTCCCCTTCCAATTACCTTCACAATATGTTTCGTTTTCAGCTCTTTTATTTCTTCATTGGTCAATACTCCAATAGTGTCATATACAAATGATGCCGGGTGACCAAGTAATGTCTTAATCAACGCCGGGCTGTTACGATATTCCTTATGTCCCGTACTGATGATTACTATATCATAAGGTTGTTGCAGTAATTCAGTAAGATTATTGTTAACCCTTAACTCCTTTTCTTCCCAATAAGCAATATGCGGGTCATGCAGGGTAACTTCGCTGCCGGCCTCCACTAATCTTTCAAACAAACCCTGCACCGGTGTAAAACGGGTATCGCCTACATCATTCAGGTAGCTGACACCAAGTAGCAATACTTTTTTATCCTTCAACGATCCTTCATATTGCGATTGTAAATATTGAAAAGCGAAAAGCGGCATCTGGTCATTGATATGCACACCTTTTTCACTTTGCGTCAAAGGCTCTTCACTTCCAAACAAATTCATTTTAGCCCAGCTGGCCAGCAAGGGATCTTTCGTAAGGCAGTAACCACCTACTCCAAGTCCCGGCAACATCAGGTTTTTATGAGTAGGCCGCATACGGATAGCATTCACTACTTCATAGATATTGACGCCTGCTTCTTCCGCAAAGCGGCTCCATTCTACCATAAAAGCGATATTCATCGCCCGGTAAGAATTCTCCAGCACTTTCGCCATTTCTGTTGCCTGTGTATTGCCAAGCTTAGTCAGTGGATATTCATTTGTACTGATAACAGTGCGAAGGAATTTTTCTGTTGCATCGGCGCTGGCTTCATCCGTACCTGAAAAAACACGGTAAAAGTTTTGGATAGAGTCAATATACTTTGGCCCGGGCATTACTCTTTCATAAGAATGTCCCGTCTTTAACTGATCGGCTGATAATCCTCTTTTTTGCAGGCACTCTTCTAAAATCGGCCGCACTATTTTTTGAGAAGTTCCCGGTGGCACAGTCGTTTCTACCAGTACCAACACATCAGGTTTACAATATGTGCCGATGCTGGTGATCGCTTTCTTAAATGGAGCCAGGTCAACACTGTAATCTTCCAGGTGGCCATCATCATTTGATTGCTTTTTTACATCCAGGTTGATGTCAACAATGATTATATCCGCTTTGCTGTATGCATAAGGATCGCAGGTAGCGTAAAGGTTATTTTTTCGTCTCGCTTCTTTATAAAAAAGTTCAATCTTGGGATCATCGGCTATTACAGGAAAAACGCCTTCGTTGATAGACTGAATTTTCCAGTAAGAAAAAGGAGTAGGCAGGTCAATACCGATCACCGCATATTCTTCCGTCAGCGCATTGGCTACCACCAATGCCATTACCGATCCTACAAAACCAAGACCCTGTACCACTACCACTTTTTTTTCGGGATGCTGCGCTACAAAACTGTCAATACCCTCCTTATCATCCACTGCGTCAGGTATAACATATTCTTTCCCTGTCAGGGGACTGATAGATTGTTGCTTGATCTTTTCCTTCACCATAAGTATTATAATTAGGGTTGGAGCTTAAATATTTTACTGCCGATTTTGGTATAAGCCCAGGGGCCTTTATACGTTGTCGCTTTTATCCTTCTTTCAATTTCATCTTCCGTCATACCCGGTTTTATACAACAGAGTTCATCCAGTTGTTTTCTTGTATAGGGTTTCCTTTTCCATTGCTCCGGAGACGATGGTAAAGAACGCCCCTGCAAGATACCATCCATTATTTCATAAAACAGTTCTTCGATCAGGCCGTAGCAATGCTGCGTTACGCTATACACCGTATCTTCTTGTTGTAAGGAAAACCTTTTTACAGCAATAATATTACCTGTATCCACTGTCGCTTTCATATAATGGCAGGTGACACCGTATTCCGTCTCGCCGTTATAGATAGCAAAGTTAGTACAACCTGTGCCCGGATACTCAGGGCTGCCGGGATGAAAATTAATAGCGGCATACGATGCATGGTGTAATAAAGTTTCCGGGATGATCCATGAGCTGATAAAAGAAATAAGCAGGTCACCCTCCCAGTTCAGCACTTCGGCGGGTAATTTATCATGGCGGGTGCCAAAAAATATGACCGGGTGACGAAAATGCCGGCTAATAAAATCAGCCGCCCTTTCTGCAAAGAGATTATCTTTTTTACCCAAAAATAATACACGAAATTCCTGCGGGTGCTTCATCATCAAAAGGGGTTGAATCCGGCTTGTTTTTAAAGAACTGCAAATGTATTATCATTTGGCCATAAAAGCATTTTTGCCGGGAAGTCGGGAAGACGAAAAGAAACCAGCGTATTAGTTTCAGTACTTACCGCCTTACCATCTTCCCGGCTATTTTCCATTCATGACTTTTGAAATAACCTCAAAATAAAAACGGCATTTGAAAATTCAAATGCCGTTCAAAAACAAATACATAAATGAAGCAACCAAAAACGATCATTACGCGGCTGCCAGGCGGTTGGCCTGTCTCTTTACCAACTTTCTCGCCGGGTTACCAATCACTGCAGAATTATCCGGTATATCTTTTACGACCACGGTGCCCGCACCAATGATCACATTATTGCCTATTTTTATTCCCTGACGTATAACAGAGTTAGCGCCGATAAAACTGCTCCTGCCTACTATCACGTTACCACAAAGTACTGCGCCTGGAGCTATATGTGTAAACTCGCCAATGATACACTCATGATCAATACTGGTGGAAGTATTGCAAATAACACCTCTTCCTATTTCGGCCATTGGGTTGATAGTTGCATTGGCCGCTATCATTACCCCATCGCCCATTCTTACTGAGGCGGAAATTACCGCACTCGGATGGATGGCATTGATAGGGTTCCCAAGGAACTGGCTCAACTGGGTATGAATTTTTTCCCTGATACCATTATGACCGACACAGGCGAAATAATCAAACTTTTTCAGTTTGCTGATCACTTCTGCTTCTTTGCCGAGATAATTTAGATGATAAGGGTTGAGCGATTTTTCTTCAGCATCGCAGTAAGCCGTTACAAGGCGGCCTGCATTAAGGAAGATGTCTATTATGACATACGCATGGCCTGAATAGCCTACGATAGCCACTGGTTTCTTTAGGGTGGTTTTCATCTGGACGGATTTGGATTGACATAAAAGTAATAGCATGCCCTTAAAGTTCAAAGCAATTTGAAAACCAAAAAAGAAAAAAAGGTAGTACTACCGTAAGCGTTTTCGTAGAACTTCGAATGGCTTATGTCTTTTGTCCCAATATGTCCCTGTACTTGTTACGTAAATAAAGGTGAACGATTGGCTGATCGTACTGTTGCTCAATTACTGAACGAAGGGCCCTGGCATATTGCTGCAACATAAGGGGATCGGTCAACGCCTGTTCTAACCGCTCCTGCAACCGGGCCTGGTTCTTTACTTCAAAAATTAATCCTGTTCTCCCCTGTTCAACTATATCCACATTACCCCCGATCCCGGAACAAATAACCGGGCAAAGCATAGCCCCGGCCTGTAATAAAACGTTTGGAAAACCTTCCCTGTGTGAGGGATGCACTAACGCATATGAAAACTCCATGAAATATTCTACAGCGTCACTCCATCCCGCCATGATAATCCCCGGGTGTGCCTTCAAAATTGCTTTTGTTTCATCACTCACAGGATCCACTTCATCCTCAAATGCACCCACGAGTATCAAACGAACCAGGTTGTTTTTTGCATGAATAGCAATAAATGCATGTACCAGCTCATCTATACCTTTATCATGCACCAGGCGGCCAACGGAAAGAAAATAAATCAGCTTCTCATCATAGTTAATCAATTTCTTTATCTCCTGCAATTTGTCCTGCTTTAAAGAAGACAAAGAATACCGTGAAAGATCAATGCCATTACTTGATCCCATTCCTATTATTTCCAGTTTACCCGGCTTCACCAATTTATTTTCCTTTATATAATTCATCAAAGAAAAACTATTGGGCCATACATGCGTAGCAAAACGGGCTGTTAATTTTTCCATGGTCACCAGTACTTTACGGGTAAACCCGGTGGATGTCATAAAACGAAGACCGGCAATAGTATGAATGCGGATTTTAACTCCTGCCAATTTTGCCGCCAGCATAGCCAGCAATCCCGCTTTGGGAGTATGAGAGTGCACAATATCCGGTTTTTCTTTTCTGAAAAACCAGTACAGCAGCCATAAAGATCTCAAATCAGCGAAAGGCGTCATCTTTCTTGTCATAGGAATGACCTGGTGGCGGCAACCTTCGTTACGCTTTACCAGTTCAAGTTCTTTACCATCGCTGCTTACCATCACTACTTCAAAACCATTTGCCTGCATATAACGCATCTGGCCACTTAGTAAAACGTTCAGCGATAAAGGTGCAGTAGTGATCCGGATGAGCTTGGGCATTCTTAAATTATTAAATGGCTATTTGGCTCTTGCAAGTTATCGGGAAACGCTTTGCGACTTTGTGGTAAAAAATACTTGCCCTCAAAGGATACGAAGAGAAAATACGCAAACATGTTACGTGATTGTATTAAGAGGTAAGTCATTAAATATTAAAACCAATAAACCCTGCTTATCATCAACTATAGCAATGCTTATTGGTTTTGTAGAACTATTTCAGGTAACATTTCTTATACCATACTTCCAGTGCAAACAATGTCCATAGCATCTTGGCCCTTTTTTCATCGCCTGTCTTTACTTTCCGGTGCCAGAGGTCTTCTATAAACGACGGCTTTACAAAATTCCGGCACCAGG
This sequence comes from Chitinophagales bacterium, assembly GCA_015654695.1. Lineage (GTDB taxonomy): Bacteria > Bacteroidota > Bacteroidia > Chitinophagales > Chitinophagaceae > VBAT01. The sequence continues at coordinate 37,432 of JAATGJ010000126.1, forward strand.
CGTTGGGTGATAAAATGTAGGAAGCGATGATGTCTTTCAGTTCGTTATCCACCCATTTTTTTAAGGGTATTTCAAAGCCGCGTTTCGGCTGATGGATCAATTCACCCGGCAAATACTTTTCTGCCAGTTTGCGCAGCAGGTATTTTGTTTGCTGACCTTTTATCTTGTATTTATCACAGATGGAGGGGATATATTCCAGCAAGCCTTTACTCAGCAAAGGGCTGCGGCCTTCCAGCGAATGAGCCATGGTGGCAATATCCATTTTTACCAGCAGGTTGCCGGCAAGTATATTGTCAAAATCCAGGTTCATTATTTTTTGCAACCCTGACAGGGAGGAACTGGTAATATCGGCAAACTCTTCATTGAGTTCTCCCATGACCGAGTCATTTCCTGCGAGGTATTTTTCAAAGCCATCAAAAATATCAAGGGTGGAAGAAAAATAAACATGTACCCCTTTTTTACGGGCAAAATCAACCAACCTGTAGAAATAATTATACTTACTCATTTTATTATGAGTGGCCGGCAAAAATTTATATAGTAAAGCGGCGCTGTTCCTGATGAAAGGAGCGGAATGGAAAAAATCATACTTTGCAAAAGGCACATATCGCCTGTATCCGCCGAAGATTTCATCACCCCCATCACCATTCAGTATAACCGTCAGGTGCTTTTTGGCTTCCTTGCTGACATAAAAACTTGGAATGACAGAGCTGTCAAAAAAAGGTTCACCGTAGTTGGCCAATATATGCTCAATGTCATTGATAAGAGGGGTAAACGATAGTTTTATCTCCGTATGGCTGGTCTTATAGCGATCGGCTACCAATTTCGCCAATGGCGCCTCATCAAAATCACCTTCAAATGAAACAGTAAATGTTTTCAGCGATGGATTATATTCTTTCGCAATAGCCGTAACAAGGCCACTGTCTATGCCACCGCTTAAAAAAGAACCGACTTCCAGGTCAGATGAATTTACCCTTCTTTTGACAGCTTCGTGGATCAGCTGATCAGTTTTATGCAAAGCGGTTTCAAAATCATCTTTACTTTCCTGAAGATAAAAAGGATGGATATCCCACCACCTGGTCACTTTTATTTCCAGGCCTGGTAGGGGAACTATTGCATAACTCCCTGCAGGCAATTCCGATACACCTATGTACGGGGTGGTTGACCGGAAAAAATAACCGGCCCGGATATACTGTTGAATAGCATTGTCATTTACTGACAGGGAAAGCTGGTTGCTCAAAGCATTTAATTCACTGGCAAAAACAAATCGCCGCCCGTCTGAAAAATAATACAATGGCTTTTTACCCGCCCTGTCCCTGGCCAGGAATAGCTCATTCTTTTTCCTGTCATAGATAGCAAAAGCAAACATGCCATCAAAATCATCCAGGCATTTAGCACCCAGTAGTGCATACGCATGAAGGATCGTTTCTGTATCAGACCGTGTGATGCAGTTGAACCCGTACTTGTCTCTTACCTCCAGGTGATTGTATATCTCACCATTGAAAATGATTGTAAGGTGTTCAAAATGCATCGGCTGCTTCCCTCCCGCGATATCCAGGATAGAAAGACGGTGATGATGAAATTGCACGCAGTTCTCTTCAAAAGTTGTCTGCTCATCCGGCCCCCTGTGATACAGGTCTTTTGTAAGACGGGGAATGTCAAGTGAAAAATTAATAGAGCCTGCAATACCACACATTTGTCAAAAAAGTTTTTTACTGAATATATACTTGTTGGAAAACTTACCGGATTTATCCATCACCAGTATGAATGCAAGGGCATAAAAAGGGATACAGGGAAGCTTATACCTTACCAATGCCCCAAAGTTAGTGGTGGTAGCGCCAATAATACCCCCGAATAATACCGCGAATACAAAACAAAAAGCGATAACCGGGTCGGAAAAAATAGTTTTAAATGTTTGTCCTACCCCCACCCGCCGGAAACACATAATGGTAAGCGCCAGGAAAGCAAAGGATTCCAGCGCTGAGAGGATCATCAGCGGCGACCGGATTTCCCAGATAAAAGGACGAAAAAAAGTACTGACCACACCCACCGGGAAAAGTGCCATAGTACCCAGCAATGAATTGTCGCTGCTACCGACAGTGAAATTAGAACCGCCTCCTTCTCTTGCACCAATATTCCTGGAAAAAGTGGACTGTTGTTTTTCCACTGTTTTTAATAACTGATCGGTTGAAAACTGGGCGGTGGTTTCTGATTGCGACAAGCCTTCGGTAACAAAGTAACCTCCTACTACAGCTAAGAGTACAAATAAAATGGTGGAAACACTACGGAGAGTTCTGTCTTCTATCTTATCCC
>JAATGJ010000107.1 GCA_015654695.1 Chitinophagales bacterium
GCCTGTTTTGAGCTGTGCAAGAGCTTTGTTTTTTACCGATTCGTAATCGAACTCGAACGGTTTGTCTGTTTTTTTCATTTTACTGTGTTTTTAAAGTTCCTCTTATTTAAGGACTTTGACACAGTTTAATTTACAGCCTCGAAGCGGCTTAACATTATTTAAAAATATCAGGGATAGAATTGATCTTAAGCTCTTAAAAACAAAAACATTTGGTTGTGGCGCAATAATGCTTTACTATGAGCCGGCAAAAAAATGAGTGTGTTGCTCAAACGATAGATAATCGTGACGACAGTAGCGCGAATAGTTTTTTCACAGACTGACATTAGCGAACATCTACAAACTTCCATTTAACATGAACTGGGATAAAAAGCGCCGATGATAGCTTTAATTGCTGGTGAATTTGCTTTTGGCATTGCCCTTAGTCTCATATTTTTTAAAATTGTTTGGACGAACGATGACTTTTTCGGAGACTCATATGGTACCGGCATTTTTAGATTTTACGGAGCCCTGAGCATTGTTTTCTTTATCGCTGTTTTCTCCGTTGGCATTTTTGGAGCGATTACACTTCGCCAGTCAAATAAAATTGCAAATGCGATTTTAAATTCATTTTTATTCTGGCTCCTGTCAATGATTTTATATGTCATCACTTTCAGTTTCTTTTCTTATACTATGAATTTGCGCACAATACCTTTATATATACCATTGGTGGGCATCATTGTTGGATTTAATCTTGGAATGAAGCCTACGTTCAAAGCCGAAAACGACATCCGCTAACATCCGTCTCACCTGAGCAGAATTCCTGTCTTTCCCTCCATCTATTCCACTCTCCCTTTCAGGTCGTCGGCGCCGTTATCATTTGCCTTTCGTTTACGTGCAAATGTTTCTTTCCCGAAACTCCAGTTAAAGCTGATCGCCATGCGTCTCGTGTCCTGGATATTTGTGGTGACGAAATGAATATCTTTCAGACCCACCGTATTTACTTTTATCCGCCAGCTATAAAAAATATCTTCCACGCTTAATTTGATGGCTCCTTTCTTCTTTAGTATTTTCTTTTGTATCGCCCCATTTACCCGCCACCGTGGTTCAACGATACGCTGCCATTGGATGATGCGGCTGGTCCACATTGCAAATACTTCAGCGCTCCAGTCGTTACGGAATGTAAACTGGTTAAAAAGATTGGCCCGGTAAGCCTGCTGCCGCAATATTACGTTGTCGCCAGTCAGTATCGTTTTGTTATAAAATAATGCGGTTCTCGCATCCAGGTTCATGGTCCATCCTTTTACGGGTGAGTAGTTTGAATTTATAATAAATCCTGTCATGTGACCTGAGCCGCGGTTGTCCGGTTGGGTGATAAAGATATTTCCTTCCGCTTCAGTAACATCAATGATATTATCAGTAAGCCGGTCATGCTGCACGGTTAATCCGAGATACTGGCTGAAACGATAGGAAAGTTCAAACCTTGTTCCATATACCGGTCCGAGAAACGGATTGCCGGAACCATAGCTGTATTGGTCCCTGAAAATAAGAAAGGGATTTAAAAGCTGGTAATTGGGCCGGTTAAGCCTTTTTGAAAAACTGGCCGAAAGGGTATGCTTGCCTGCGCTGTCTAATTTATAACTGGCAAACACGCTGGGAAAAAGATTGGTATAGTTAGTTTGGACAACACTTCCTGCTACTACGGCGTTCCCACGCTGCTCGCCTTTTGTTGCTGTATTCTCCAGTCGCATTCCGAGTTGCATGGATATCCTTTTCCAATCTCTTCGCCCATTCACATAAACGGCATTGATATTCTCCCGGTAAATAAAATGGTTGGATTTCGAAAGATCCGCTGAAGGCAATCCCATCACCATATCATAGTAATCAGATTGGGAATCGCTCTCTACCCAACTGAATTTGGTACCTGCTGATAATTTCAGGCGGCCAATCGGATGAGTATAATCCGCTTTGGCATTATAGATACGTATTCCCGGCTGCAACTGGTATAAAAAATCGTAACTGCTATCTGCCGATGGCAAGCTAATGGTATTCTGCAAAACCTGTTCACCCCGGCTCAAATAACGGATATAATTAAGATCAATGGATAGTTCTTTGCCTTTATCATCGAAGCGATGGGTAAAATTGCCATTGGCACTAAGATTTTTCCAGCGAAATTTTCCATTCATCATACCACTGCCGGCAGAATCAACCGGGCTGCTATACGTATCGTTATTGTTACGGTAATCATTCTCTTCAGTTCGTGGACGGTAACCATAGTTGAACACAAACCCGGCCACTGTCTTTGGTGTAAATGTATAATCCATACCCACCCTGCCGGAAATTTCCCTGCTGCGGTACCGGAATCTATTCACTATTTCCAGCTCCGAAGTTTTTACGCCGCCCGGATTATAAAAACTGCGCACCGATTGGTCATTACTGGTATTCGCATCTCTACTGTAGGCGGCATTGACAAAGAGATTTACTTTCCTGTTTAAATAATTGATGCCTGCCGCATTATAACTCCGGAAGGTTTCTTTTCCCAGGTTTCCATTTACGGATACCGTTCCGGTATATCCTTTGATACGGTTACGCTTCAACCTTATATTGATAATAGCATTGCCGCCCGCATCATACTTAGCCGGTGGGTTGGTCATCAGTTCAATCTTATCTACCATACTCCCGGGCAAGGAACGCAGGTAAGCTGCCAGGTCAGCTCCTGACATATAAATGGTTCTTCCGTCAATCAGCACCATCACGCCGCCGTTACCGTTTAAGCTTATGCTCCCATCCTGGTCAATGGTTACACCCGGTGTTTTTTCCAGTATTTCCAGCGTATTGCCTGCGGCGCTACCGATCATCGCATCGGCATTCACAATAGTTTTATCAAGTTCCTGCTCTATTAAAGGACGCTTAGCCGTTACTGTCACTTCTTTTAGCTCCATGGTTTTAGCAGGCAGCAGGATGATGACCGGCAGGATTATTTCGGGATGGTTGTCATCAAGCGTTAACGGCCCGCCCGAATACATTTTATTTCCTGCTGAAGTAACCTGTACCCGGTAAATAGTGGAGGACAGTTTGTCGAACACGAACTTCCCGTTTTCTTTTGTCATCTTTGTTTCGACAACGATAGAGTCTGCCGCATTCAGCAGACGCACGGTAGCTGAGGGCACAGGCTCATTACGGGTATCTTTCACCTGCCCGCTGATTCTTTTACTGTTGTCCTGGCTATAAGAGTGAAAGAAAGTTAGCAGGAACCCTGTGAATGCAATAGCGATTTTCATGCTTAGCTGGTTTGGTCAGGCAAATGTTAAAAACCTTGCAGGGCGCAAAAATTAAATATGATGAATATTGTTTGAGCCGGTTCAGACTGCATCAGTTGGGTGCCGAATTCGTTCAACACCGAAATACAGCCTTCCGTCAGTCCCGGAAGCGGCTACATCATCTAATTTTTATAGTATTGTAACAGCAATGCAGTTTTACAGAAATCTTGATTTGTCAATGGATACAGCAACATATAAAAACAGCCTGGCTACTATACGTCGCGTATTCAGGTATAGTATTGTCACCTTCCTGGTTGGTTTCTGTGTGTTTGTTTTGATCAGTTTATATCTCAGTTCTATCCGCACAAGCCACGATAAAGAAATCAGCCTTATCGTTACCATATACCTGGCGGGGGGAGTTTATGCCGGTATGTACCTGTCGCAGATATGGATCGCCAAAAATGGCAGCACGCCCCGGCATTTTATCCGGCTGCTGCTGTGGGTGATGACGCTCTGCCTCGTCATTGTATTTTTCACCGCCCAGTTCCCTAACAATACCCGCAATGTTTTCGCAGCATTTCTTTTTTTCCTTTTACCCATGTTCGTGTTCAGTGTATCCACGGGCATACTTATCCGTAGTGTAAGGGCGAGGATCCATGGCCAGTTAAATGAAGCAAAAGTCAGCGCCGCCCAATCCCGCAGCGAACTTCAATTTTTACAGAGCCAGCTCAGCCCGCATTTTTTATTCAATACATTGAATAATATATATGGCATTTCCCTCAACGAACATCAAAAAGTGCCTGACTTACTGTTAAAGCTTTCATCCTTGCTGCGCTATTCCGTGTATGACGCCGGGGAGCTGCTGGTCCCGTTGAAAGATGAATTAAATTATATCCGGGACTATATCCAGTTTGAACAACTCCGGATCGGTGACAAACTACGGATGACCATATCCATGGAGGAACCCAAAAATTCTTCCATCCGCATCGCGCCGCTGCTGTTGATTGTATTTATTGAAAATGCATTTAAACATTCGAAAACTACGGGGAACCAACCTGTATTTATTGACATTAACCTGCAGTTCTGGAACAACCGGATACTGTTTGGCATAAAAAATTCCTGCATAACAGGTACGAACGAACCATCTATTGTTAACCGTCAAAGCGGGTTTGGCCTGGATAATGTGAAAAAACGGCTTGATTTGCTATACAAAAATGAACATTACCTTGAGATTACTGAATCCGATGGCTGGTACCAGGTGGTACTTCAACTGAAAATAAAATGAGATGAACCCTGTCAATTGCCTTATTGCAGATGATGAGCCTATCGCACGACAGATCATTGAAGGCTATTGCCATCACCTGCCCCACTTGCAGGTAGTGGCTTCCTGTGCCGATGCGCTGGAAGCGAAAGCCGCTATGCAACAACATGCTGTTGATATTCTTTTCCTTGATATCAATATGCCCTTGCTTGATGGCATTTCTTTCTTGAAAACAATTAAAAAACCACCGCAGGTCATTTTTACTACTGCTTACAAGGAATATGCGATCAATGCTTTTGACCTGGCGGCCTGCGATTACCTGTTAAAACCCTTTTCATTCGAGCGGTTTATAGTGGCGGTGGATAAAGCGGTGGAACAACTCAGTCTTTCCGGCGTGGTTCCTGTTATCGCCAACACCGGTTCAAATATGGTTGATGCCATATTCGTAAAAACGGATAGCAAGATATTCCGCATACCCTATAATCATATTTTATATGCAGAAGCAAGTGGTAATTATAGTAAGATCGTGACGGCGGCAGGCAGCTATATGCCGGGTATTGCGTTCAGTGTTTTTGAAAAACAATTACCGGCACCTCAATTCATCCGGGTACATCGTTCTTTTATTATTAATCAATCGCATATCACCCGGATTGAAGGAAACAGGGTATATGTGCAAACTATTGAAATACCTCTGGGCAGCAATTACAAAGAAGCATTTCTAAAACAATTGGGGATCTGAGCTGCACCGGTTGTGCGGCATTGAGACCCGATGCAAGCGTCTGTCATTTTTTGCATTCAGCAGTTGCTCAGCTTAACTTTACTATTTAGCTTCAGTACATATTTTGTATTTTAGTTTTTCAATTGTGTTTTCATCGCTGTGGGCGTTTATAAAAAACATTCCACCGTTGCAAAGCCCGGGCATTGTGCGAAATTTTAAACCCACATAAACGATAAATGACAAAACGATTGCTTTCACTTTTACTAATAGTTTGCTCAGTAACCCTGGCAAATGGACAAATAGCTACTAATTCGGAACTATTTCAATCATTGAAAAAACAGGACAGTATTTTTTTTGAGCGAAGTTTCAACCTTTGCGACCTGGAATATTTAAACAAAGCCATTCACAAAAACCTGATATTCTTTCACGACCAGGGAGGTATTCAAAACAGAAATGACTTTCTGGAGAACACGAAAAATAATATTTGTTCCAACCCCCGTCAAAAACCAATCAGGAAGCTTGAAGAAAACAGTTTGCAGGTTTTCCCCCTCTACAACGATGGCAAATTATATGGTGCTATTCAAAGCGGTATTCACGATTTTTATATCAGGGAACCTAATAAAGAAGATGTGCGTACCAGCAGGGCTAAGTTCACACACGTATGGTTATTGGAAAACGGGGATTGGTTGTTGAAGGAAGTCCTGAGTTATGATCATAATGATCCAATAAAAACTACAGTACAAAACAGTTTTGAAAAAGAAATAGAACAACTGCTGGTGCAGGAAAAAGTTCCCGCTTTAGGCCTGGCGATTATTGAAAATGGCCGGTTGAAACAAGTACAGGTTTTCGGCAATATAGACAAAGACATTCCCGCTTCCTATAATTCAATTTTTAAAGTAGCCTCACTTACAAAGCCCATCGCGGCGATGGTTACGTTGAAATTGATCAGTGCGGGTAAATTAGGTTTGGATGAGCCTTTGGAGAAATATTGGACAGACCCTGATGTAAAAAATGATAAGCGAATAAAAAAACTTACGCCAAGAATTATCCTTTCTCATCAATCAGGATTTGCCAATTGGCGTTATTTAACCGAAAGTAAAAAACTGGCTTTTGAGTTTGAGCCGGGAACAAAATTTCAATATTCGGGCGAAGGTTTTGAATACCTGAGAAAAGCGCTGGAAGTAAAGTTTGGTAAAAGCCTCGAAGAGCTTGCGGAATCATTAGTGTTTAAGCCTGCAAAAATGAGTGACACGCATTTTTGGTGGGACAAATCAATGGACGAAAAGCGCTATGTCAAAAACTATGATAACGAGGGAAAGGCATTTGAAACAGAAAAGTACTACAAGGCAAATGCTGCTGCGAATCTCTTAACTACCGTAGAAGATTACGGAAATTTCCTCGCCTATATTTTAAACGGCGCCGGTTTATCAAGACCGGTGTTCGAAGAAATGATAAAAAACCAGGTTCAGCTCAAAGACAATGATTATTTCGGGCTTGGCTGGGAAAAGTTAACCGGGTTTAGTGGCGATGAATACGCCCTGATGCACACAGGAAAAGACCCTGGCGTGAATACACTGGCAATACTGTTTCCAAAGAGTAAACATGCTTATTTGGTTTTTTTAAACGGCGATAATGCCGATAAAATATTTGAAAAATTATTAACTGAGCGCTTGTATCTCGGTAATGAACTTTGGAATCGAAGATAAAACTTCGCATAATATAGCAGAGGTTTTCTATGCTGGATAAAAGTGTTTATCCGGTTTACTAATCCTGACAAAATAGATCTTAATGTAGTAAAAAAATTCTGACAGGTACTTATGAATCCGTGGACTCCATTTGCGGACATAAAAAAGGTACATAAAAGACATAACAAATGGAATCAAAAATTGCCGGACGACTAAAACCTAATGAATATGACACTGACTTTTTCGAGAGTGAGCCTTTCCCAATACCTTACTTTGACAATAAAAAATTGCCAATAGGATTTGTTGAGGCTAAGCATCAACCATATTTAGATTCTGCTGACAAAGTATTGCAAAATTTTATAGCGCTAAATCCCATTGACAAAATCAAAGATTCGGAAATTGTTAATCATTATTATTGTGAGACTTTAAAAGACGGCTACACAAATCCATTAAACATTACGACAACTCAAGAAATTTGGAATTTCGTAACACCGACAGAAATAATTATCCATTGGGACGAGAACGGGGGCTTTTATTTATGTGTTTCGTGTAAGTGTGAATGGGAAGAAGAACACGGACTTCAATTAGTATTTAAAGACGGACAAACTTTGACCAGAGCAGGCGGACACGATGGACACTTTACCGACTAAAAAACCTGCTGCTAATCGGATAAACAAGGGTATCTAATCCCTTACTCCTTACAATTTGCCCTGCCTTGCAGGAGAACCGTACCCTGATGAGATTCGGGACAGGCTGTGAACCTCCTGATTCATACTGTTAAGTGCTAATCATCAACTTTTATTTATAAATTTAGCTATAGTAAGCCGGGCTGGGCGGAATTCTATTTCTCACAGTTCGGCAAGCTCTGACGTAATTGCCAGATTAACCATGCGACAATGCCATTAAAGTATAAGGAGTTAACCACAAAAGCCAAAGCCTTACCGGGCGAAGTAATTTCAAGATCTGCATCTTTCCTGCAATGGTTGGCAAAAAGCATGTTTACCCTTATTGTGTTATTTGCTATTAGCTGTACAAATAAAAAAGAACCATTACTTTTTACGGCTATCAGCCCGGCGATTTCCGGTATTGATTTCGAGAACAGCATTACTGAAACGGAACAACTTAATTTGCTCACCAACGAATACACCTATATGGGTGGTGGCATAGGCGTGGGTGATTTTAATAATGATGGCCTGCAGGATCTTTTTTTTACGGCTAACCAAACCAGCAACAGGTTATATATAAACCAGGGCGGATTTACATTTAAAGACATCACGCAGCAGGCGGGCTTAACCAGCCATCAATGGAGTACCGGTGTAAGTGTGGCGGATATAAACAACGATGGCTGGCAGGATATTTACGTTTGTGTCAGTGGCCCTGTAGAACCGGGAAAACGAAAAAATTTGTTATACATCAACAATCACAACCTTACATTTTCTGAACTGGCTGCTGTTTATGGATTGGATGACAGCAGTCATTCTACACAAGCCGTTTTTTCAGATTATGATAAAGACGGGCTGCTTGATATGTTTTTGCTGACACACCAGATGCAGGGAGAAAGCATGAACAAAGTGTTGCCTAAAGACCTGAGCGGAAACTCGCCGAGGAATGATCAGCTCTATCACAATGAGGGTATCAATAAAAAAACCGGCCAACCTTTTTTTAAGAATGTAACAACGGCAGCCGGCATAAAAGAGGATGGTTATGGATTAGGTGTAGTGGTCAGCGATTTCAATGGCGATAACTGGGCCGATATCTATGTTGCCAATGATTATATAGGGAATGATTGGCTGTGGCTCAACAATACCGATGGCACGTTTACCAACTCCATCGCTAAATCGCTTAACCATCAAAGCTATAGCAGCATGGGAACTGATGCGGCTGATATAAACAATGACGGCCTGCCCGACATTGCTACACTGGACATGATGCCGGAAGATAATGAACGAAAAAAAATGATGTATTCCATTTTAACCAACGAACGCCACGAAATGGAAAAATATTTTAAATATGAACCCTCCTACATGCATAATACCCTGCAGTTAAACCGTGGCATGGCTGCTGTTAACGATACGATGGTTCCTGTATTTAGTGATATCGCCAATTATGCGGGCGTAGCGGAAACTGACTGGAGCTGGAGCCTGCTCGCAGCGGATTTTAATAACGATGGTTACAAAGATCTGCATATTACCAACGGCATGGGCAGGGATATGATCAATAGCGATTTTGTCGCTTTCCGCTCTTCCGCTGCGGCGGGTTATGGCCGCAACAAAATGCTGCTTGAACGATTACAAACATACGGAACAGTGCCATTGCCTAATTATTTTTTTAGCAACAATCATGATTATTCTTTTACCAATGCTTCCGGCGCTGCTGGCATCAACGAAAAAGCGATCAGTAATGGTGCGGCCTATGCCGATCTTGATAATGATGGCGACCTTGACCTGGTGGTAAACAATATTAACAGCAAAGCCTTTTTATTTTCCAACAACAGCATTCAGCCAAACCATACAAAGGCTAATTTTTTAGCCATAAAACTGCAGGGTCCGGCCAGTAACAAAGATGGCCTCGGAACCATTGTAAAACTATTTATAAAAGATAGCGTGTTGCTGCTGGAAGAAAATCCTGTGCGTGGTTACCTATCCACCGTAGATAAGCGTTTGCTGACCGGCCTGGGTGAAATAACTATTGTAGATAGCATACAGGTAATATGGCCCGACGACAATATGCAGGTATTAAAAGATGTTGCCGCCAATCAGTGGCTAACAGTTGACTATAAAAATGCAACTGGTAAATGGCAGGCGCCGGCTGTACCCGCCACTTTGTTTACCAATTATACCAAAGCCGGCAACATCAAGTTTAAACATACCGACCCTTTCTTTTTCGATTATGATTTTCAACGTTTGCTGCCGCAAAAATTTTCTTCATTGGGACCTGGTATCGCCGTAGGTGATGTAAACAAAGATGGGTTACAGGATTTTTTTGTTGGAAATGGTTACAATGTGAAAGGGTTGTTATTCCTGCAAAACAGCAATGGCAGTTTCACTTCTAAACCGCTGGAACCCGGAGAAAAGATTGAAGAAGATACGGGTTGCATATTTTTTGATTCGGATGGTGATGGCGATGAAGATTTGCTGGTAACAAGCGGCACCAATGAGTTTGCGGCAAACAGTGTTTCTTATTTACCCCGTCTTTATATCAATGACGGCAAAGCAAATTTTACAAGAAGCAGTACAGCCATTCCCACTCATTTAACAAGCGTTACCACGGTAGTAAAAGCCTGCGATTTTGACAAAGACGGGGACCCTGATCTGTTTATGGGCGGCCGCATTGCAAGTGCACAATTTCCGTCACCGGCGCCAAGTTATTTATTGCAAAACAACAAAGGCGTCTTTACGGACGTAACTAAAGATTATTGCCCATCGCTATCCACTGCAGGCATGGTTACAGATGCTGAATGGATGGATGTGGATGGCGATAAACTCCCGGATCTTATTATTACCGGGGAGTGGATGCCCATACGAATATTTAAAAACGAATCCAGCGGTTTTAAAGACATCACTCATCAAAGCGGTCTCGCGGCTTTACCGGGAATGTGGCGCTCCATTACAGCAGCCGATATGGATAAAGACGGGGATATGGATTTTGTAGCTGGTAATATCGGTATTAATAATAAATATCATTTTAATGCCAGCTATCCCTTAAATATGTGGTATGCTGATTTGGATGGTAATGGTTCGCATGATCCCATAATGGGATATTACATAAGTTCCACAACCAGCAAAAAAGAATTGTACCCGGCACTGGGTTTAGATGAGATTGTAACCCAGGTACCCGCCATAAAAAAAACATTCTTGCTGCATAAAAGTTTCTCCACCGCTACTATGGCCGATGTTTTTAAATCCATCCCTCAACCTGTCAAATTAATAGCCGCTGAAGCGGCATCCTCCTGGTTTGAAAACCCGGGTAACGGTTTTTTTAAACAACATGCTTTACCGGCCGAAGCCCAGTTCGCCCCTGTTAATTGCATACTGGTAAATGATTACAACAAAGATGGTCTGCCTGATATTTTATTAGCCGGCAATGAATACCAAACCGAAGTAATGACGGGACAATATGATGCCAGTTATGGTTTGCTCTTACTGGCAAAGCCCGGCAAAACATTTACAGCAGTACCCCAAAGCAAGAGCGGTATTTTTTTACGTGGTGATACAAGATGCATGCGTTCCATCATCATCAAAAATAAACCAATGATTTTAGCGGCTATCAATAACGCAGCGCTGCAGGCATTCCAGGTTAATGAATAACACAATGAGTAATTCCAGGTTCGTTTGACGGGCTGCTGGATCACAGAATACCCATATATTATAAAACCGTCAGCCTTATACATATAAACCGGAAACATTGCCTACATTGGCAACCATAAAAATAACAGGACTAATTTATATGCAGGCAAGCCGGTTAATTTCAAAACCCCATTATCCTATACTTGACGGATTACGCGGCGTGGCGGCTATCATGGTAGTTGCCTTTCACCTTTTTGAGGCGCACACCACCAATCATCTTGACCAGGTTATAAACCACGGTTACCTGGCTGTGGATTTTTTCTTTTTACTTTCTGGTTTTGTAGTTGGCTATGCCTATGATGACCGCTGGGGCAAGATGAGTATTGGCGATTTTTTCAAACGTCGTCTTATAAGGCTTCAGCCCATGGTTATTATGGGAATGATTGTCGGTGCGTTGTGTTTCTACTTCCAGGATTCTGTATTGTTCCCCGGCATACATGAAGTACCCCTATGGAAAATGCTTCTTGTTATGCTGATCGGGTTTACGTTGCTTCCGGTACCCTCATCCATGGATATCCGTGGCTGGAATGAGATGCACCCGCTGAACGGCCCCGGCTGGTCCCTGTTCTTTGAATATATAGCCAATATCCTTTACGCTCTTATTATAAGAAAGTTTTCAAAAGTGGCGCTCTCGGTACTGGTATTTGTAGCAGGCTGCGCACTGGTACACCTTGCGGTAACAAGTCCTGCGGGTGATATCATCGGTGGCTGGTCGCTGGAACCAGCACAACTACGCATAGGTTTTACACGCATGATATATCCATTCTTTGCCGGTTTATTACTCTCCCGCGTGGGAAAACTGGTTCATGTTAAACACGCTTTCCTGTGGTGCAGCCTGTTAATAGTAATAGTTCTCTCCATACCAAGAATAGGCGGCAGTGAGCACCTGTGGATGAATGGCCTGTACGACTCATTGAGCATTATTTTTATCTTCCCCTTGATCGTATTCATAGGAGCAAGCGGTGAGGTAAAAGGCCGCTACTCATCACGTATATGTAAATTCTTTGGTGATATTTCTTACCCTATATACATTACCCATTATCCGCTCATATACATCTACACCGGGTGGGTATATGATAATAAAGTGCCGCTGCGGGAGGCATTCCCTGTCGCCCTGCTCGTCCTTCTATCCAGTATTGTTCTTGCATACGCCTGCCTGAAGTTATATGATGAACCGGTCAGGCAGTGGCTAAATAAGAAAGTAATAGGGAAGGATAAAAAATAGCCGCCCGTTTTCCGCTGCCCCGGCCCGCTATTTCCCGGAGTAATTTAAAAAAACTTCATTTGATCGTAACAATAGTAGAACTACTTTTGAATAAGAATCTCTATTCATGAAAAGTTTAGCTGTTTTAATTTTCACTATAATGCCCAGCTTATTCTCCTGCAAAGGAAGTGAAAGCGGTAGTTATAAATCAATCAATAAGACAGCCGAAAACAAAGGAAAAGTTATCGCTATTATTGATGGTGATACGTATGATATTCTTTTAGGTGAGAACAAAACAGTGAGAGTAAGAATGGAAGGCATTGATGCACCTGAAAAGGGGATGCCTTACTATAAAATTGCAAAAAATTATTTGGGGAAAATGTCCTTCAAAAAAAATATCCGTTTGGAGATAACCGGCAAAGACAGCCGTGGAAGGATACTTGCTTACTCTTACCTGGATGATGGAAGAGAGTTAAGCCACGAAATGATCAAAGCCGGCATGGCCTGGCATTTTAAAAACTATTCTTCCGATTCTCTATTATCCCATTCAGAGATAAAAGCAAGGAATTCAAAAACCGGGCTTTGGTCAGATAATAATCCAATGCCACCGTGGGAGAACAGGCGATTGCATCGTGATGGGATTTCTACAAAAGATTCCTTTTAACACCGGTATCCAATCAAGTATTTTCCTGAAATGCTGCCTGCAAGTGATGTAAATTTATAAAAACTAAAATAACTACACTTCTCACATTGGTTTCAACTTTACTTCCTTCTGGTTTACCAGTACATTACTCTTCAGCATATCCTTTACAATCAATTGGCCGTATTCATGTCCCAGGGTTTTGGTGGTGCCGGGTTCGAAAGACTGGCTCTGCACAGAGTATAACAATTCCTGTCCATGGGTCAGATCATAAAAATTACTTTCCCAGAAATACCTGGTATCTGTTTGATAATAACCCGGTGAATAAACCCGCCCATACATAGTGTTGTAATATCCCCAGAAACGATTCTGTTGGATAGAATAGGGAGAATAATTCACCCTTCCCGGTACATAATACTTTTCCTTTTCTTTATCCAGCAATACAATGGTCAGCACGGCATCTACACTGCTGTTGCTGAGTTTAGCCAGCGCTTCCTTTTCATTCATCTTTTCAAATGCTTTGTGTCCGAATTCATCGCAGGAGCAAACGGCATCATAGCCAAGCTCTTCCAGGTCGCTTACCAGTTGTTCTTCCATGTTTTCACGGATGGTCCTGTCAGGGTCATTGATCAATCCAAGTACCAACACCTTCTTGTATTGTTTTAACTGAAGATTATCCGCCTTCCATGAACTGGTGATACGTGTACTGCTGCAGGCGATAAGGAATAAGGCCATTATTCCGCTGATCAGTATCTTTTTCATAACTCACTTATTATACCAGCAAGTTAGACCAGGTTAAACAGGCCATCCTATGATACTGATCACGGCAAAAGGAGACTTGTATCAACAAAAAGCTACTCTCTTCTAAACTTAATTACTGTGTTTGAAGTAAAAAGTAAATAAATACAATACAACCCGTATAAACTGGTAAGAAAACCACCGGGCAAATTGATTGAAAATATTATTTGTTTGCACATAGTACTCGTGGGTGACACGGATACAATCCTTTTCAGCGATACCCAGTAATACCAGTTCGGCATCCCGGGCAAATGGTTCGTTGCGTACATTCATATTCAGCTCGATACTGGCGTAAGCGCTGATGTCATTTATATTGTAAGAACCAATCGTCATCCACTGTCCGTCACACACTGCTATCTTACCATGCAATACATTGGGCTGGTATTCATACAGCTCAATATTATGCCGCAACATCCAGCCATACATATACCGTTCGGCATATTTAGCCAGCATTACATCTGACATGCCGGCTGTTATCACTTTTACTTTTACCCCTCTCTTCGCTGCATAGCTTAACTGGCGACGTATCACCCGTCCGGGTAAAAAATAACTGCTCAAAATAGTGACATGTGATTTCGCATTTCGCAGCATATCAATATAAGTAGCCGATATTTCATACTTTCTCCGCACCCAGTCATTTCTGCGCATACTCACCTGGCAGGTTTCACCAGGCTGAATGTCAAACTGTATTTCTTTTTTCTCACAGGGAGTAGGCTCCATATTAACAGGATAGTTCTTCCAGGTCTTCCAGCAGAGCACACATAATTCTTTAGCCGCCTCTCCTTCCATGTGCAGTGCAAAATCAAGCCAGGCTGATTTTGCGGGCAAGTCGTTATAACGATCAGTTATATTCACCCCGCCCACCATGGCATACATAGAATCTGTCACCACTACTTTATGGTGAAGCCGTCTTCCAAAATAAAAATGCCTGCTCTTGAAAAGGGGATTGAAAAAACGGAACTGGATACCGGATTGCTGCAGTACCTTAATAAATGATTTTGACATTGCCCCTGAAGCATATCCATCCACCAGCAGGTACACTTCTACTTTTCTTTTCACCGCAGCCTTCAGGGCCTCCGCTACCAACAGGCCCGTTTCATCATCATGATAAATATAGGTTTGCAGGTGAATGCTCTCAGCAGCCGAGTTGATCATTTGTAACAACTGGTCGAAATAAGGCTTGCCTCCCCGGACGAGTTTTACCTTATTCCGTGTAGTATAATGGTCATTGGTCTTTTTCCTTTTACGGGCTGGCATTCAGCAAATCTATGGGTGGATACGCTATTATCATCCTGCTCGTGGCAAATTTATTGATTTACTTTCCGGGTGGCCGCTGACAACAATCACCAATACCCCTGACTACACTCATTACTCCCGGCTTCACGAGAAAATATATTTACACCCGGTTAAAGTATTTGTATCTGGCAAAACTGGCCAATAAATGGCATCCATCACTCAACTAAATTTCTTATTTATATGAAAGGAATAATAGTATATAAAGGTAAATACGGGACAACGCACCAATATGCAGGATGGCTGAGAAATGAACTGGATCTCCATCTTGCTCCTGCTGAGAATTGTAAAAAATATCAACTGGAATTAAGTGATGTAATAGTTATTGGCAGCAGTATTTATACAGGCAAATTATTAATCGGTAAATGGCTAAAGAATAATATAGATACGTTGCGGAATAAAAAGATATTTCTTTTCGCGGTATGTGGTACGCCCGTCAGCGAAACTAAAAAACTACAAACGTATCTTGAATCATCCGTTCCTGCTGAGTTATTGCACCAGTGCAAGGTTTATTTCCTCCCCGGGAGACTGGTGTATAAAAACCTGTCATGGACGGATAAGCTCCTCTTGCGCATGGGAGCAATGCTGACAAAAGAGCCGGAAGCAAAGAATTCAATGCTCGCGGGCTATGATAATGTAAAAGAAGAAAACATGGATGAACTGGTAAATGATATTAAAACGTTTGCCGGAATTAAAGCAGAACCGGTATTGCAGGAATAATAACAGTACTTCCTTTTTTCCTGTGACAGGGGATAAAACTTAGCTTACTTTCTTTTGTGGAATATTTTATCAATAAGGGTGTCTATCCCCTCACCTGCCCGGTCAGCAATACGGTCTGTGATCTTATTGACAGCCGCATTAAAATGCTCATTTTTAAAAAAAGAATCGAAGAAACCGCTTTTGCCCTCCTCTTTATCTTTTCTCATGGCAAAAATGGAATTTACAAACATCGCGGAATAGTTTCGCTGCAGGTAATCAATACTCCCGTCAAGCTTTTCTTCAATGCTTTTAGCTTCCACCTGTAAGCGGTATATTTCCCTTTCCAGGGAATCAATGCTGTGGATATTCTTTGCTTTTTTCATAGCAGCTATTTAAAGGTTGGTTTTTTCTTCTGGCGTATCGTTTTCATGACTGGCCCTGTTAATGATATTGCGGATGATCGGGTTGACAAATAAAACTTTCCGCAATAAGGTCAAAATAATTATAACAGCCAGTATAATTAATGTAGTTAGCCCGAATCCTTTTACATAACTGCCGGTCAGTTCACTCAGCCAAAAGCCGGTGACCAAACCCAGGAAGATGAAAAAAAGAAACACCAGGAACAGGGAAATGATGATCCAGATAAAATAACCGGCTGATTTTGAAAAAATGCGGATAAGCTTCAGCTTAAAGATCTCAAGCCGGGTATCAAAATAATCTTTAACCCATTTTTTATTCTCTTTAAAAAATGACCCCAGGTTGGCATGCTCAGTCATGTAATAAGTTTTTTTAAAATTACGCTGGCCGTACCAGAGAAAAAAATGACAGGTATCAGGTGACGCATTGATTAATCCCGCTATTGCGAATAACTCAGTTTCCCTTTATCCTGGCAATAAATGTTTTAAATATTTCCCAATCCCATTTTGCAAAGCGGCCTCTTTGTACCACCAGTTTATTATCAGCAGGGTATTCCAAATAATAATGAAAGGCAAACTTTTCCCTCGGATACTGCCATCCTATGATCTGGCCGAAGCGAAGATCGTTAAATACGAGAGTATCGCTCCATTTTTCCACCGTGTAAAATTGCTGTGAAAAACGAATAAGCTTTTGCAGGTCTTCATGATCGCTGACGGGTTTAAGTAAAGAATCATTACGCGGAAAATATTCAAAAGCGATCTTTTTCTCACTGTCAAACAAAGAACGGAAGCCTGCATAATAACCGCTGTCCGTACCCGCCACTACATACCATAGCCAGTTTTGTAAAGGCGCCGGGGTGGTAAAATACCTGGAATAACTGATCTGTTGCTTTTGCAATATATCTTTTACGTCACTATTTATTTTTGCTTTATTAACCAGGCAATACATCAAATACAACGCACTTAAACCAAGACCCATTCGCCACCATATTCTTCTTTTGGGTGCCCGCCGGTTTAATAGTATTAAAACTGCAAAGGCGATTCCCGGCCATATCGAAAAAAACGGATCGGCCACATAAATAGCGTTGAAAGAAACCCGTTTGTGGCTGAATGGCTCCAGCCAGCCTACACCATAATTATTAAACGCATCAATAAAAATGTGAACGAAAATGGTGGCTCCAAAAAAAAGCATCCATTTACCAAGCCGGATATTATGCGGGCGGTGCCATCGTTCCGCCAGTAAAGCAAACAAAGGTGTGATCAGGAAGCAAAATAAAAATGAATGTGTAAAGCCGCGATGCGCTAAAAGATTATTGGACGTATTCATCCAGAAAGAAGCGAGGAAATCAATATCAGGAATACTCTGTGCCAATGCACCCCATAGCATGGCCTTTTTACCAACCGTACGCCCGGCAAATGCTTCGCCCATACAGGCGCCAAGAGCAATATGTGTAAGTGAATCCACTCTTTGAAACGACTAAATGAACGAAGGTAACTTCAAATTCTTTATACTTGCGTTCACCTGTAAAACTTTATACGGTAATAAACAACGAATAACATAAAATACAGGGTTACTGCAAGAGCAGGCTAAAGCCTCATGGCATCTTCTTCAACCCTTCCCATTTCACCTTCCATTTACCATCTTTTGGAATGCCCGGGCTAATCGTTTTGCTTCCATCGTACCCGGCACACATCATAGCCACTGCTGCCAGCAGGCCTCCGTTGCCCGGCAAATAGATAGTAAGTCTTTCGTCCTGGTAATTATGACCATTGTTCAGGTAGGTATTGGTTTGAATAGGCATCAGCAAGGCATCTATTGCTTTGCCGGGTAAACCAAGACGTGTAGCTGTCATCGCCGTCATAGGAAAATCCCATCCCCAGGTATCTTTCCATGACCAGTTGTTCCATATCCAGTCAAAAGTATTTTGCATAACGGAAGTATCCATCATGGATGTTTTTGGCAACATACCCCATGCGCCTAATACAGAAGGATGATCTGTTTTGTATCCAGGATGGGTATAAGAATCTGTTCCGCTTTCTGTAAAGAGATATTTATCTCCCTGCTTTGGCAACGGAGAAAGTTTAGCCAGTACATCATCCCATTTATTGTCGCGGGGCAAACCAGACCGTACTCTCCATTGCTGTGCGATATTCAATGCCCAGTGCCAATACACCAATTCATAGGTTGGGTTAAAAGTTTCCTCCGCTTTGAATCGCTCCTGTGCCGGTATTACACCTTTACCAAGATTGTATCGTTTAGTTGCAGAATCATAAAAGGCAAAAGAGGCCATAAAATCTGCGGTAGCAAAAACAAGGTCTTTATATTTATTTAAAGTTTGCTTATCAGGATGAGCACGATAACATAACTCCGTAAAATAAATATAATGCGGTTGCTGCCAGATCAGTAATGCGCCGATGGAAGAAGGGCTTTCTTCTCCTGCATTATCCGTCATCTTTTGCCAGCGCAATCCATCATAGCCCTGGCGCCGGGCTATTGCCCTTGCATTATCAGCTACTTTAGCATACCAGCTCAAACTCTTTTCTAATAATTCAGTTCTTCCCCATAATGCAAAATGTATCCCGTGCCACCAGTGCATTTCCAAATGCGGTTTGCCATACCAGCTATTATAGGTTAATCCTGTTTCCTGCGGTGGATAGCTGCCTGCGCATTGTATCTTAGTTAAGTATTGTGAAAGGATGATCCTTCTTTCCAGTTCAAAGGCTCTTTTATCAGTACTGCCGGAAAAGTCAATGGCTCCGCCGCTATTCCAAAATGTCTCCCACGCTTTTTTACTACTATTAATTATTTGTCGCCCAATATGAAATTCGTTTATAGAAAAAGAAGGTTGGTAAGGAGTGAAATGAACATCAAAAGAAAAACGGGTTTGACCCGCACCCGGAGTTAAAACATAATAATGCTCTTTTAATTTTGAAAGATTACCTCTTATACTCCACACCAGCCATGCATAATATGCTGTCGTGTCAAGCTGATGGAGGATTTTTGCACCGGTGCTATTACCGGATTCAATACCTGATGTATGCCTGTCAGTATCGTCCATGTTTGTACCCACATCTTTCCATTCACCGGTAGGGTAAGGAAACCGTAAACGTATTTTCAACCTGCCGTTTTTCAGCAATCTTGATTCAACGTTCACAGCAATAGCGTCCTTTTCGTTATCGCAGAAAGTGGATACCTTAACCATAACTCCTTCAACCGAAAATTGACTGGCTATCCCGCCGGTCCACATATTAAGTTCCTGGCGAATATCTTTAATGTCCGTTACTTGCGCCAAAGAGCCGTCTTTCTTTGTTATTTCAAACCCTATATGTCCTAATTGCAGCCGATGCGGATTTTGCCGGAACCAGGTTACCGCATTCTTGCTTCTTTCCGGTTCATTTAGCTGAACAGAATAGCTAACTTCTCTTCCGTTCAGTTTATAATTCTTCAGCGTTTCATTGAAAGTATATTTACCAGGATTCGCAAAACTATGCCAGCCCCATTCACTCTGTGTTCCTAGCGGAACGCCTTTTGCATAAAAATCCGGGAAGGACTGAAGACCGGTGGCATCTACGGTAAAAGCAAACTTTCCATTCCCAACAGACAAAGATGAAAGTGAATCAAACCTTGTATTGATGATCGTATGTCTTTCGACCAGGTTCTTCCTGCTAATGGGTTGCGCCGATATAGTATGCACCAGGCCTGATAAAGCAAAGCAATAAAGATATCTTATAAATGATTTCATGTATTTATCAAACTTACGCCCGGCAAATTAACTACTTTAATCTTTCTTCAGTTCTATACTTATATTCCGGCAGGCTACCCGGTTTCACCTGTTCAATCAGCATTAAACCTTTCTGCTGATTATACTATTTACCTGGTATAAGAATAGGTGAGCCTATATACCAGTTTCCCATCTGTTTTTGTATTCATTTCCGCAATAGTACCATCTGAATTGTAAGTATATATCGTCCTGGCAGGGAATAAAAATTTAGACGCAATTGGATTTACAAATGAGGCAGGATTAACGGCCTTACTATATTTTTCTATGCATTGTCCCATTTTATTATAGGTCCATTTGGAAATACCCGAACTATGTTCCAGTTCCAGTATTGTTTTCTTTTTGCTTTCATGCCGTTTAAATACCAACGTTTTCATGGTGGAGTTTTCAAAAGACATACTGTCCATTAACCCATCCTTATTATAAAATAGTAAAGCACTCACTGAATTAACAATCTCTTTTCTTATATAAGTTACTTTTGTTACCTGTCCTTTATCGTTCATATATTTATAGTCAACTAATGTATCTGGTTTTCCTGTTGTTCCATCCGGCCTGTATGCTATTGCTGTAGTTTTAATAATAAAAGGGTTTACATAGGTAAATAAGACTATAGTAACAATTGTATCTCTGCCATCTGAATAAACAGTCCTTTCCAATTCCCCGTTATCACTATAGTGCCATTTTTCCTTAACACAAAACGCAATGTATCTTTTGTCTGAAGGTTCAAAGCAGGTTTCTATTAATGTAACATTACCCGATGAATTAAAATAAAGCGTTTGGGAAGAAAAAGATTTATCATCAAGTTTCAGATCAGCTTTATTTATCTTAACTGTTCTGATTTTTTCTTTTAATATTATTTCCCTTTTAATCAAAACGTTTGTATCAGTAATACCATCATAACTAATGCCATTAGGGAATACATAATTCCACATCCCCAACTGGGCAAAGCCGGGTAAACAGAAAAATACCGCAGGGAAGGCAATTGCAATTATTTTTTTCATTCTATTATCACCAGGTTTTATTTTCCATGAAATAAAACATCTTGTACCTGTTCATTGAAAATTACGATCAATTTTAATTTGCCTGCCTGAAATCAAAATAATCAACCGTCCTACTTCATGACGTAGCAATCTTGAATATTAAAAGTATCCCGTTAGGCTCAACCGGCCATCCTGGAGCGTCCTGCTAGCAATCACTTTAATAAAAGGGCTAATTCGCTTGTAGTAATACTAAAAACAGTACCATGCCGGGCACCCTGTGGCATCCTGATTTTATCTGATATGTCCGTCCAATGAATTAAATCTGCTGATGCTACAGCGCCATATTTATGATCGCGGTATTTATCAAAATACACGATCCATTGATTATTGACCTGAATGGCTGTCGGACCTTCTGCCCAGTAGTTACCGGTAATAGGCATGGAAGGGTTACCATATCCCCCGGTTAGCTTAGTGCTTGTAGCCACCCGGATATTTTTTTGCGGCGGATACCGGGTCTCATCTTTCAGGAACATGATGTAGTTATTTCCATCCGGAACAATGCTGGCATCTATCACATTAAAACCCTGGTTATATAAAAGTTTTGTTTTACTGAATTTTTTAAAATTCTTTGTTGTTACGTAATACATGCGGTGATTGTATCCCCGCTCTATCGCTGTATCCGCAGGGAATAACCCCGAAATAGTTGTAGCCCAGTAGATCATGTATTCTTTCTTCTTTGCATCATACGTTATTTCCGGCGCCCAGCAGTTCCTGGCCGAATCTTCATGCGCCATTACAGGAATATATTGCTGCTCACTCCAGTTGATAAGATCAGTTGATGAGGCATAACCGATTCCCCTTTCATTCCAGCTCACTGTCCATACCATGTGAAACTTACCATCCGCCCCCCTGATGATACAGGGATCCCGCATCAAACTATCCTTACTCAGAGCCGGCTTTAAAAAAGAACTATCTTTCTTTAATGCAGTAAACCTGTATCCATCATAGCTGTAAGCCAGGTGCAGGCCGTCTTCTCCATTGTTTTTAAAATAAGAAAAGAGATACACTTTACTGGTATCGGCTTGTGCAGATAAAGCCGTAACTATGGCTATACATATAGACGCTATAATAATACGTTTGATCATACTGGCGGATTATGATAAAAATTACAGTTCCCTGATCCAGATATTCCGGTAACTTACAGGATTGCCATGATCCTGCAGCATCAAAGGTTCTTTGGCAGCATGTTTTTCATATTTAGGTACACCAATGAATTGCATGGGTCCCCATAGCTCAACATTATTTTGTATTAATACGCCGTTTTGAATGACAGTGATCCGTGCAGCGGATTTTAGTGATCCATCCTGGTAAAACTGGGGTGCGGTGAATAGAATATCATAAGTCTGCCACTGACCCGGCGGACGGCATACATTTACCATTGGCATGTGTTGCTTATACATACTTCCTGCCTGGCCATTGGAATAAGTAGGGTTATTATAAGAATCCAGTACCTGCAGTTCATACCGGCTCATTAAAAAAATGCCGCTATTACCACGACCCTGTCCATTCCCTTTAACAACAGCAGGCGTCTTCCATTCTATATGCAACTGGCAATCAACTGGTGACTTACCCGGTGTAACTACCCGCGGAACAGGCGTCCATATTTCTGTAAGTTTTGAAAGGCTGTCCTGTGCGCTTGCGTTGAGAGCAAGGATCATCAAAAATGGTATGCAAATATTTCGTTTCATACTACAAATTAAAGCTTTCTGGTATAATAATTATCTAATCAATGTAACAGCCATCAGTCCTATTACTACATTAATAGGTGATCTTTTCATTTACATAATGCAATTCTGCAAGCTGAATAACACTAATTGGCATTTATACGATACTAAAACACATACTTTAAGGTGATTTAAACTTTTATTTTGAAACATAGGAGATATATAGGCACATAGGTTTTCACAACTTGTCCCGCCAAAGGCGTGGATAGAGCTTATGTGTGTATTTCTATGTATGTGCCTATTGTGGTAAAAGATTTTGCTGCTGGTTTAATATCAAAAGATATAACAGCAAGAATCACCATAACTGTTTTCCCTGGTAATAATCGAGGATCTTTGTCCTGAGTACATAACCATATTTTGCGGTAATGAGATTTATATTACTCTTGTCCAGGTTATTTTTGGCGGTAAGGTAATCAATGGAAGTCCCAACGCCTGAATTGAATCGTATATCAGCAGCACGAAATGATTCGGCGAAAGCGCTAACCTGTTCCAGCAAAACTTTATACATGTCCGATGCCCAGGTCATATTACTATAGGCCTGCTCAATGGATTGCTGCAATTGTGTTTTGGTAGTTTTAGCTACCAGGTCATTATTTTTCAAAGTAAGCTGCGCCAGTTTTATCCTGTTTCTCTGCTGCAGCGAATTGAAGAGGGGTACACGCAGATTGAGACTGACAGACGTGAAAAGATTATTGTTCAGTTGTTTATTGTAATTGATCTTTTCAGAATTAAAATTGCTTTGTTTGCGTATGACCGGTGTGGGTATTCCGCTTATTACCACATAATCATTCGAAGTTACATCTGTCGTGTTGAGAAAAATATCATTGCGTGCAGCGCTGGAATAATTGGTGTTGGCATTTCCATTTAAACTAAGGGTAGGAAATAATTGTCCTTTTGCGGCCCTTACTCCCCTTTCCGCGCTTTGCTTACGAAGGTCAACCGCCTTTACCAGTGAAAATTGCTGCAGCGATTCCTGGTATATTTTATCAACTGTATCATCATACTTAGTAGCATAGCTTTCAGCATCCAGTCTTTCTAACTGCATATTTTTATCATAAGGAATATTCATGTACTGGCACAAACTGATCCTGGATAATTCCAACGCATTATTGCCACTGATGATGGATAACTGATCGTTTGCATACTGTCCTTTCAGATCATACAACTGCGAGGGGAGGATAGCGCCTTCTTTATTTAATACCTCCAGCCGTTCCACCTGCTTTTTGGACAGGGCCTCCTGGCTGCGTAACTGCACCAGCAGGTCTTCATTGCTTAACACCTGCAGATAAGCAAGGATAATATTGATAGTAAGATTATCCTTTGCCTGCTGCCAGTCCATCTTTGATGCTTCATAAGCCAGTGCATTTTGTTTGGCGATATTTTGCATGGAGAGCCCGTTGAATAAAACAACCCCGCTGCTCAATCCATAGCTGGAATAATTGACCTGCTGGTTGATATAGCCATTGGTAAAAGGATCAATACTGCGGCCCTGGTTAATGCCGGTACCGGCAGAGCCATTCAGGTCAGGCAGCATATTCAGTTTAGCCTGGTTCCGGTTGATTTTACTGGTCTGCATCAGCAGGCTACTTTGCTGCACATCCAGGTGGTTGTTAATAGCCGTCTCAATACATTGCTTTAAAGTCAGTTTACCGGTGGGCAAATTACTTTGTGCTGTGCCTGTTTTATTTATTGAAAAAAATAAAAAGAAAATACACACTGTTCTTATCTTATTCATGATCGGTTCTTTTGTGTTAAAATTTTAGTATTATGTTAATTATAAGTTGAGACATGTCCTGTTAAGCTGCAGGGCTACAAAGTATTTGCTATATGCGTTTAGTGTCTTAGTTGAAAAGCCGTTTTTTCATACAACCTTTACGTTAATTATTTTTCTGTATCATTCCATCCAGCAGGTGAATAGTCCGGGAACCATAACCGGCATTTTTTTCTGAATGCGTTACCTGGATGATCGTTACTCCTTCATTATTTAATTCTTTAAACAGGTCCATGATCTCTTCCCCCTGTTTGGAATTAAGGTTACCGGTCGGTTCATCCGCCAATAATAATTTTGGTTTAGCGATTAAAGCTCTCGCAATACCTACCAATTGCTGCTGACCGCCTGACAATTGTGTCGGAAAAAGATCCTTTTTCCCCACGATCTGGAAACGATCAAGCATATCAGCTACCATCGCTTTTCTTTCAGAACCTTTTACATCCTGGTAGATCAGGGGCGTCTCGATATTTTCATACACCGTTAACTCATCAATAAGATGGTAAGCCTGGAACACAAAGCCGATATATTGTTTATACAAACCTGACCGCTGTTTTTCTTTCAGCTTATGCACTGACTCATGCAGAAAATGATATTCACCCTGGTCGAACGTGTCCAGCATACCAATCACATTTAATAAGGTAGATTTACCGGAACCCGATGGCCCCATAATGGAAATAAACTCTCCCGCTTTTACCGACAGGTCAACATCTTTTAACAGGAATGTTCTGTTGTTTCCTGAGTTGTACCATTTATAGATCCCTTTTAATTCAAGCATGTTTTTTATTTTATTTTGTTCTTTTTACTTTATAATGATTTATTCTGTTCTTTGCTTCCTGCTCACTTTGTTCGCAGCCGCAATGACGCTTCACTCCGTTCGCAACGACTTTACAGGATTAGTAATAGCGGCTTTTATCGCCTGGAAACTTACAGATAACAATGCAATAAATAAAGCCAGGGCGCCTGCTGCGATAAATATCCATGCACTTATACTAATACGATAGGCAAAATCCTGCAGCCATTTATTCATTACCCACCAGGCTACGGGAGAAGCGATGACGATGGCAATTACAACCAATCTTACGAAATCTTTTGATAACAGGATAGTGATTTGCCGCAGGGAAGCTCCCAATACCTTTCTTATCCCTATTTCTTTGGTTCGTTGTTCAGTAGTGAATGCAGCCAGCCCGAATAATCCCAATGCAGCGATAATAATAGCAATGATTGAAAAAATAAAAATAAGCTGCGATGTCTTTATATCTGTTTTATAAAGATTGTTAAAACTATCATCCAAAAAAACCGGGTCGAAAGGTTCTGAAGGAATAAATTTAGCCCATACTGCTCCTGCTGCGCTTACTGCTTTGGGGATATTACCCGGGATTGTTTTAATAAAAAGAAATGCATCACCGCCCTGGTTATTGGATAATACCATCGGACCTATTTTTTCATGCAGGCTTTTATAATGAAAATCTTTAACAACGCCGATCACCTTTCCTGTATCCCCTCCCCAGGTAAAACGTTGACCTATGATGGGCTGATGCATGTTGAATTCAGCCGCGGCCGTTTCATTTAAAATATAGTTGTTCAGGTCTTCGTTGCCGGCGCTGAACCAATACCCCTGTTTCATTTGTAACCCGAACATTTTCTGAAAATCCGCATCCACGGAAAGATGCGCAATAGTAGGATTGTACGTTGTGTCCCGCCCATCCCAGTCCGAGTTTCCGGAACTGGCCGATGATACATCCACTATTTCATTTCCACCGCTGCTTACCAATGCAATGCTGCTTTGTGATTGCAGCTCTTGCTTAATGCTGGTAAGAAAGGTTTGCCGGGCCTCTGGTTTTAAAAAGCGAAAACTTTTAGATGGAATCTGCAGCGACATTACCTGCGATACTGTATAGCCCGGATTAGTTGTTTGTATGTATTGCAGTTGCCGGTAAATAACTATCGCCCCCATGATCAATATCATAGATAAAGAAAACTGGAACACGACAAGGCCTTTGCGAACAGCGCCATCCCGCATCTTTAATACACTCCTGCCCCGGAACACATTCAACGGCCTGAAGGACGAAAGCAATGCGGCGGGATATATGCCGTTCAATATCGTGGCAAACAGCAGGGTACCTGATAATACTTTCCACATAGCGATGGAGGAAACGGGCAATTCAAACTGCTTTTCAGTGATTGTATTAAAGTAAGGCAAACACAGTTGAATAAGCACCAGTGTAACAGCCAGGGAAAGCAGGCTTATAGTAAGCGATTCGGCAATAAACTGGAAAAATAAATGTTTTCTCTCCGCACCGATAATCTTTCTCACACTTACTTCTTTTGCACGCAGGCTTGCCTTCGCTGTCGTAAGATTTACGTAATTGATACACGCAGTGACCAGTAACAATAAACCAAGAATACTGAAAATATAAGTCGTTTTTTTACTTCCGTGCGGCATGGATGAATATTGAATATTGCTTTCAAAATACATTCCATTCAAAGGTTGTATGCTTACTTTGTCATTGTGATTGGTGCGGTTCTTATTGATAATGTCATTGAGTTTGGTCCCGACAAGCGGCTGGCTTGCATCACTGCGTAGTTTCAAAAAAGTGATGTAACCGAAGTTGTTCCAGGTTTTATCGTTCTTCAATGTCCTGGGATCGGCTAAGCGGCCATCCATGTGCAACAATATGTCAAACCGGAAGCTTGAGTTTACGGGGTTATCTTTTATTATTCCCTGGACGGTATAGTTGACTGTATCCACTTTGATAAGCTGCCCGATTGCATTTGCATCCCCGAAATATTTCTTTGCTTTTGATTGGGATAAAATAATGGTGAAAGGATCGCGGCCAAATGCCGCCGCGTCACCTGCAACAAAATCATAATGAAACATATTGAACCAGCTTTTATCAACATAGGCTGTTGTTTTTTCTGAAAACAGTTTATGGTTGATACCGAGAACCGGCGCTGCCCATGAGTTAATAACTACCCGTGCTGCTTTCTCTACTTCAGGAATTTCCTTTATAGCTGTTTCTGCCATAAGCATAGGGGAAGATTCCCATACCCAGGCTTCTTCTTCATTTACCTGTATAGAATTGGTGATGCGGTAAATATTTTTTTTATCGGGGTGAAAATTATCAAAGGCCATTTCATTTTGTACCCATAAAAAAATAAATACGGCAGCCGTCATACCAATGGATAAACCAAACAGGTTGATAAAACTGGTGGCTTTATTTTTCCAGAGGTTACGTAATGCCGTTTTAAAATAATTTTTTATCATACCTGGTGATTTTATTCTGTTCGTAAACTTTTAACGGGATTAGCAATAGCGGCTTTTATTGCCTGGTAGCTTACTGTTAAAGCAGCAACAACAAAAGTTGTACTGATTGCTATTATAAAGAACCAGGCGCTGATACTGATCCTGAATTTATAATCCTGTAACCAGCTATGCATTGCCCACCATGCTAATGGCGCTGCAATTAAAAATGCTATAACAATAAGACGAGAAAATTCTTTTTCAAAAAGCCATAGTATCTGTGCAACACTGCTGCCCAATACTTTTCTTATACCGATCTCTTTTGTTTTTTGTGCTGCCATAAAAGCCACCAATCCATACAATCCAAGACAGCCTATAAAAATGGCTATCAAAGAAAATACCTGTACCAGCTTTAACATCAGGTCTTCTGTTTCGTAAAATGATGCGATTCCTTCATCCAGAAATTTAGATTCATAAATATTGTTCGGGCTTACATCACTCCATGCTTTTTCCAGTGCGGCCTGTGTGGCTTTTGTATTGGCCAGGTTTATTTTTACGGCAAAAGTTTGATAGAGACTGGAAAGGGAAGAAATGCAAACGGCGTTAATATCTTCATGAAAGGACCTGTCATGAAAATCTTTTACCACACCAACAACAGGAGCCGGGGTACCATCTACACGCAATGTTTTTCCTATAATATCATTTGGCGAACGGATGCCTAATTTGCTCAACATGGTCTCGTTTACCAGGTATTCTCTTACTGTATCAGATGGAAAAAAATTACGACCTGCTATCAATTTCAAATCAAATGTGGAAAGATAATTGACATCACCTGCTTTATAATTTACCCTTGCGGCTTCGGTTTCTGCACGGTTATCAAACCGCATGCTTGTTGACCAGCCGTTGTTATCTAAAGGGGCTGTAAAACAAAGCGACACTTTTTCTACACCTGAAATGGCGGCAAAACGGTTCTTTAATGTTTCGGCGGCAGTTGAATCTGCGCCTGATGCAAAAGGTATCATCACAATACCATCTTTATTAAAACCAAGATCAGCTTGTTTGGCATATTTCATCTGCCCCATTACTACTATCATCCCGATGATCAATACCTGTGATATTGCAAATTGCGTAACAATAAGAGTCCGTCTTGTATTTAATCCGCCAACACTCTGTTGTGATAATTTTCCTTTGATGGCCAGCACCGGTTTAAAGCCTGATAAAATTATACCGGGGTAAGAGCCTGATAAAAATGTTACCAGCACAGCAAGTAATAACATGAACACCGGCAATTGCCAACTGCTTAGAATATTAAGGTTGATGTGTATTCCAAACCAATCATTCACATAAGGTAAGGCCAGCCATGACAAACCATAGGCAATAGCTGTTGCAATAATGGTGATCAACCCTGTTTCTGTAATAAATTGCCAGAACAATTGCAATCGTAAGCTGCCTAATGTTTTTCTTACCCCAACTTCTTTAGAACGGTTGAGTGCCTGCGCTGTAGCAAGGTTAATAAAATTTACACAGGCAGTAATGATAAGGAACATCCCAATGAATGATAACACCCATAAGTTTCTTTTTTCCATTGCGCCACCATAATGCGCATTGAAATGTATATCTGCCAATGGTTGTAATTTATAGTGGTGTACATTTTTACTGGTGGGGCGATATTTTTTTACATAGGCAGGCAAAACATTTTCCAGTGATGCAGGAGAAACTCCTTTTTTTAATAAAGCATAACAATGCATGCTGCTTTGAATGCCGCTCCATGAATCATCCTTCGATAACCATTCATCATATTCTTTCAGTGTAGTGTAAGATACATAGATCTCCGTTTTCTGATCTGTGTTTTTGGGAAGATCCTTTAATATGCCGGTTATCCTGCAATCCACTTTATTGTCTACACGGATTAGTTTATTGATGGGATTATCATTACCGAAATATTTTTTTGCCAGTCTTTCTGTAACAACCGCTGTATAGGGTTCATTTAACGCAGTGCTCATGCTCCCCTGTACCAAAGGAAAATTGAATATGGAAAAATATTCAGGTTCTGTAAAAGCAACGCCATCTTTTTCTTTAAATTTCTTTATGCTGTTATCGGCTTTTATTGTAACCAGCAATTCGTCAAAACCAGCAATACGGGCAACCTTCTCGGTAAAGTCGTAGTCAGTGCGTATTGCTTTACCAAGAGGGCTTGGCACGCCTTCTGTATAGCTTATATTATCACGGTGTTGTTCTGTTACAATACGATAGATCCTGTCAGCATTATCATGAAAATTATCGAAGGCCAGGTGGTAATTTACCAATGAAAAGATAAGTATACCACAGGTAATGCTTAATGCAAGTCCCATAATATTAATAAAAGCATAGCTCTTATTTTTTTTAAGATTTCTCCAGGCGATCTTGAAATAATTTTTTATCATGTCTGTACTTTTATTCTGTTCGTAATGACTTTACCA
>JAATGJ010000164.1 GCA_015654695.1 Chitinophagales bacterium
ACATATTTTCCGTTGTTCATCCGGTATTTTAACGGAAATAATCTGAATTCAATTCAAATCGTCACCGTCTGTTTTTCGGCTGAAATACACGTCTATTAAGAATTTCAAAGAACTTTTATATAGTTTTACGGGACACTAATGTTGTCATTACAAAAATGCGAAGGCAGATTGGATTATAAAACCCTTGTGGCAAAAAAACCGGCACTCCCTGAAACCCCAACAGGCGTACCCCATAAGCTATTTTCCCGCCGTCCTATTATACAGGCGCAAGACGGTAAATTTATTGCTCAATACCCATCAATAAAAGCAGCCTCTAAATCAACAGGGCTAAATGGAGGAACTATCTCAAAAGTTTTAAGAGGCATTACCGGAACTACTGGCGGCTATGAATGGTATTATGCGTAAATTAGCCCTATGGCTAAAGCAGCAAAACCAAAGAAAAAAGGTAAGTACGATCTTACCATTAAGTCCAAGCTCAACCCGGACGAATTGTTTAAACTGGCTATCAATACTCCGATTAAAAAAAAGAAAAAATAGAGATTACTTGATTATCTTATTTACATCATCTAAAAATACTTGTCTCTGCCCGTTTGAATAATTATACACTTTAGATAGTTCGGTAAGTATTTTTAATAGATCGCCATCTTGCTGATCGGCTACCATAGGTTTTTGAATTACTGAAATAGTCTTTAATTTTCGTTTACCGAATTTTCTTAACAAATTATCAAACTTAAAAGCACTTTCTATTGTATTGGTTCTTTTATCTGTTACAGATAGATCAACAGCCTCTATCGCATATAATTTATCTTTTTGATAAAAAAAGTCAACCTTGTGGGTAATGTTTCCGGATTTTATTTCTTGGTCAGCTAAAAATTTATTTTTGCCTATAATATTTAACTTAGTTAACTCATTCTTAATCGTTGTTTTAAGTCTATGCCTTTTTATATGTAAATCTGCGTCTTCTATAAATGTTTTATATAAGTAATCTAATTCCATCTCAAAATCATTGGTGACACCTGACCGAATATCAGAGAATTGAAATTTACCATTAGTGTTATTTATAGAAGATATAATTTCTTCTTTTTTACTGGGCTTAAATTCTAAAAAATAATTATAATAGTTCCCTATCAATTCTTTATCAGAAATTATAGTATGTGCCCCAAGTTTGTTTTTGTAGTTTCTTGAAAACTTTGCTTTATAATGTTGGCCACTTTCATTAAATAAAATGATTCCAATATTCTTGGGCTCATTCCTGATTAAATCAGGAACATATTTGGCTACAGCAAAAAAATAAAGATTACCGTTATTCATGGACAATTAAAAAATTTACTTTTATTACCAAATAACATTGTATCAATATTATCCCTTTGAGCAATTAGAAAACGTATTAATGCCTCTCTTTCTTGTGTAATTGGTAACCATTCGACCGGGATTTCGTTCACTAAAGTAGTAAAAAAATCATCCGGGATAGCTTTAATTGTTTGAACTACAGGCTGAAAATTATCCAAATGTGTAATCGTCTGATACATTTCATCTAGATAACTATCTGACCAAACCCCTACAATTCCTGTCAAAGTTGCCTCGTCCCAATAAGAACCAAAACAATGACCATGGTCAATTATATTAAACTGATAGCCCGAAGAAGTAGTAGTAACAATGAAATTGCCGTCATTTTTCCTATCCACATTATATAAAAGTGCATCAAACAAAATAATTGATGGGAAATCGTTGGTGTTTTGACATTTTGGTATAATGCCTCTAATATTTGGTATAGTGTAGAGGTTATTAAGTTGAGAACTACCGAAATGAGGCCCTTGTGAAATAGCTAACCCGTTAATTGGTGGAATTGTAGAGGCTAAAGACGTTTCTAACTCGACTATATGTACATCCGGGCAAGGTAGATTTAATCGTTGCGCTATTTTACCCGCTACATACTCGTTGGCTAAAATCTTCAATAATTGTCCGTTTTCCCTAAACTTCACATAATAAATATTTCCAGCGGCATCTGCCATTATTTGAGCCCCTGAACCACCCTTACCAGCAGGCGCTAAATTTCTTGTAATGATTATAGGTGGCATTCTTTAGGAAATGGCTTATTATGCCAAGGTACTAAAAATGTCGTTTTGAAAATACCCTACCATTGATTAACTAAAACTTTATGCTATGGCACAAAAATTCAAAACCGGCGACGTGGTTAAACTGAAATCTGGTGGCCCGGATATGACAGTCGTCCGATATATAGAGCCAATAGATATTATGTCTGCCGTTTACAATGAGCCGCCAAAAGAAATGGGGCCTGCCGTTATGGTGCAATGTACATGGTTCGAAAAGACTAAGCCAATGGGGAATAAGTATAATGAGAATCTACTCGATCTGGTGAAATCTGCCAGCGAATAACCCGATAAAAGCACTTACCTAAAAGGAAAAAAGAAGTTATAACGGCATCCCCAACGGGGATTACCCTCTTTTCAATTAGAGCTATTTTCTTATTTGCTGTATTAATTTGATCTTGGGTCACCCTCTATACTGGTATCTAATGGTATGTTATTACCCTTTGAAAGGTTGTCAACCCTCACTCTCCGATTCTTCAACGCCTTTGAGAGGTTGGCAACTCTGAAAATAGTATCTTAGAATATGCCTATCCCGGGAAAATATCTTGCCGATTTCGAAGAACATGGGATTTATCATGTATATAACCGAACCAATAATAAGGAGAAGCTTTTTCTCGCCGATGAAAACCACTATTTCTTTTTAAGAAAATACGCAGAACATCTGGCATCCTTCCTTGATACATTTTGCTGGTGTTTATTACCCAATCATTTTCATCTGCTGGTAAGAATTAAACCAGTCAATTCAATTATTTCCAACCTGGAAAGGAAAGATCACAAAGACCTGACACTGACTGAAAAAAAGTTTCTTGATAAAGGAGTTACTACCAGCGAATTGGTAGAACAAAGTTTTAAACGTTTCTTTCAATCTTATGCGCTTTCATTTAATAAGATGTATAAACGTAAGGGCAACCTGTTTTACAAACCATTTAAGCGGGTTGAAGTAAAGAAAGATAGTCATTTGACCCAGGCTATCATTTATATTCATGCTAATCCTGTTAAGCATAAATTGATAAGTGATTTTACCCAATACCGTTGGTCGTCCTGGAAAAGCATTCTTTCAGAAGCTCCTACTCAATTACTCCGCAATGAAATAATTGAATGGTTTGGCAGCAGGACTCTTTTTATTAGCGCACACAAAGAGATGGCTAAAGATTATGAAGAGAGTGATAGTGCTATTGAAGATTAACACAGCTTGACTGCATTTGCCAACCTTTGAAAGGTTGGCAACCCTTTCCCTAACTTTACCGCTCCATGAATTTATTCACCGACAAAGCCATCATCATCATCACCTGTCCCAAATGGCTGGCTCCCTGGCTGGAGCAGGAAGTAAAGGAACTCGGATTCGAAACCGAAGAAACATTTGTAACCGGTGTAAAGCTCTACGGCACTATCAACGATTGCATCAAATTAAACCTCAACCTGCGCTGCGCCAGCCAGGTATTATATAGTCTGAAACAATTTGAAGCCAACGATGCCGACGCCATTTATAAAAATTTACTGGACTATCCCTGGGAAAATATTTTACCCGAACCCGGATACTTTTCCATTACCAGCAATGTAAATAATCCCACCATCAACAACAGCATGTTCGCCAACCTGCGGGTAAAAGATGCGATAGTGGACAGGCTGCGCGATAAAAGAGGTACAAGACCGACAACAGGTTCAGCGTTGATAGGAGCTGTTATCAATCTTTTCTGGAAAAACGATAAGGCCGAAATATTTATTGATACCTCCGGTGATTCACTGGGCAGGCATGGATATCGTAAGATACCAGGACAAGCTCCTATGCTCGAAGCATTGGCCGCGGCTACTATCCTTGCCACCCGCTGGGACAGGCAATCGCCGTTTGTCAATCCCATGTGTGGTAGCGGTACTGTCGCGATTGAAGCAGCGATGATCGCCACCAACAGGCGTCCGGGTTTATTCCGCACCAATTATGCGTTCATGCACCTGAAGGGCTATGATGAAAAAGTTTATGTAGAAGAAGATGCCCTGCTGGAACAACAGATCATTGATGCACCAGGTCTCCGCATTATCGCAACCGATTATAGCGCCAGGGCCATTGACAATGCAAAGAAGAATGCCATCGCCGCAGGTGTATCGAAACTGATCGAATTTTCCGTTTGTGATTTTGCCGCTACTGAGATACCACCTGATGTGCCCGGTATCTTTTATGTGAATCCTGAATATGGTGAACGACTGGGTGATATAAAAGAACTGGAAATTACCTACAGCCGTATCGGTGATTTTATGAAACAGCATTGCGGCGGTTATTTTGGTTATGTATTTACCGGCAACCTTGAGCTTGCTAAAAAAATAGGATTGAAAGCCAAACGCCGGATAGAATTTTATACCAGCACTATTGATTGCCGTTTGCTGGAATATGAATTGTATAGTGGCAGCCGGGCGGTGGCGAAAGAAGTAAAGGAAGAATGAGTGATTGTTATTTACGCGGCTGCATTGCTACTATCAGCTTCGTTGCGTCGCACTCTTGTACGTTATGTTGACTATTCACCATTTTTGAAGTTTCATTCAACGCCTTGGTTTGTCTCCACGCACCAATTCTCTGTTAGGTCGTTCACTTGTACGTCCAGTTTCATGGCATCAAGTCGCATTGTTAACATGACGTAAAACATGATCTTTTCTTTTTTGAGTTATAAACCGTAATTTGTGTTAATAGGCAATTCT
The DNA here is from genome assembly GCA_015654695.1 of Chitinophagales bacterium. Taxonomy (GTDB): domain Bacteria; phylum Bacteroidota; class Bacteroidia; order Chitinophagales; family Chitinophagaceae; genus VBAT01. Next base: position 4,800 of record JAATGJ010000164.1, read on the forward strand.
ATTTTTTCAGCCACATACACCTTATCATGGCTACCAAAACTTCGGAAAAGCTTGGCTTATTTCAGCTCGTCATTATTGTCCTGTCTATTTATGTCTTAGGATCGCTATTAGTTTCAACAATTTTTCGACTTCCTCCAGAAGTTATGAAGCTGCTAGATTATATTGATGTTATTATTTGCATCGTATTTCTGATTGACTTTATATATAGATTTATTCAAGCGCCGAGCAAGCTGCAATTCATGAAGTGGGGCTGGATTGATCTTGTATCCTCTATTCCATCCCTTGAATATGTCAGAGCCGGCAGAGCATTACGATTAATTCGCCTTTTACGGGTTCTCCGAGCCTTTCGTTCTACACGAATATTATTAAATCATGTTTTTCGTAGAAAGGCACAAGGCGCTATTACAACCGCGTTGATTATAGCGATTTTAATGCTTTTATTTTCTTCAATTGCTATCCTTCAAGTGGAAACCGCCCAAAATAGTAACATTATGACAGCAGAGGATGCACTTTGGTGGGCATTTGTTACTATTACGACTGTAGGTTATGGAGACAAATTCCCAGTTACAACGGAAGGAAGAATAATTGCAATGTTCCTAATGACGACAGGTGTTGGTCTTTTTGGAATTTTTACCGGATATGTTGCTTCATTGTTCGTTGAAGATAAAACAAAGCATACATCGAAACCCGAATAAATAACTTTAAACGAGTTCTATGTTTTTTAATAAAAATGCCAAGCTATTAAAAGATGCCGAGGAAGAAATACTCGGAATGCAAACTAAACTATTTCAGACGACCGAGGAATTGGAAAAGTCCAAAAGTGAGATCGCAGAGATATCAAGAATGTTAGAAATTTCGAAGGAGGATGCTGATCAATTGCTTGCTAAATGTGAATTATTACAAAACAAGTACGCTCATATTGTAGAAATTGATAAGGTTGTCGAAGAAAAGAAAATACTACTTCAGGAAACTCAAAATGATTGCCAATTACTCAACGAAAAATATTCAACGGCATTAGCTATTTTCCTGGAACTGGAAAAAAAGATGGGTTTATATCAAGAAGAACTTGAGATTTCTGAGTATGGGCTTTACCAGCCTAGATACAGTTATGAATTTCCTGAAAATTATAAACTGGAACTGGAAAATGTATATCAGCTACAAAAGCAGATGGTGTCGTCCGGAGAGGCTATCAAATGTTTCACTGAATGGGTTGTCGGAGGAAGTGCTACTGAAGGAAAAAAAATGACCAAGCTTTACACAAAACTTATGCTATATGCTTTTAACGGCGAATGTGACGCCATCATTGCCAAAGTAAAGTGGAACAATGTCGTTAAGATGGAGCAACGCATTCGGAATGCTTTCGAAAGTGTAAACAAACTTGGTGTGTCCCATAATATTTCAATCACAGTAGCATATATGGACTTAAAATTAAAAGAACTATACCTGAGCTATGAATATGAACAAAAGAAGTACGAAGAAAAGGAAGAGCAACGGCGTATTCGTGAACAAATGAGAGAAGAAGAAAAAGCGCAAAAAGAATTTGAACGTGCCCAAAAAGAAGCAGAGGAGGATGAACGCCGATACCAAAAAGCATTAGATAAGGCGAGACAAGATTTGGGTAGCGTGGATGCTACACAAATGGAAGAGCTAAATAATAAAATTCAATTATTGGAAAAAAATCTGCAAGAGGCTCATGATAATAAGGAACGGGTTATCTCAATGGCGCAAATGACAAAAGTTGGTCATATTTACGTGATTTCAAATATTGGATCGTTTGGCGAGGATGTTTACAAAATTGGAATGACTAGACGGCTGGATCCGCAAGATAGAATCAGAGAATTAGGAGACGCATCTGTTCCCTTTCATTTCGATGTTCATGCCATTATTTATTCTGATAACGCACCACAAATGGAGTACGAGTTCCACCAAAATTTTAAGGATCGCAGAATTAACCTGGTGAATCAGAGAAAGGAATTTTTTCGACTGTCGCTTGATGATATAGAAGCATTTGTTAAGCAACACGCAAATGCCGAAATTGTTTTTACCAAACTTGCAGAGGCAAGGGAATATCGTGAAACCATGTCATTATCAAAAAAATTAACTTTATTAGCCACTGAATCAGTGAAACCAAATACATTTCCTCAACAATTATTGTGACTTCGTCCCTTCACAGGCGAGTCTCGGCCAGCAGCCTCTACAACAAAGTGAATCTGACGGCCGTACTCTCCGCGCTATGGCGATAAAAGAAATTGATTCCCGTGTTTTCAGATTGCTTCGGTCTGTCATTAGCAATCCTTATGGTTCAGCACGCTACTGGCAGCCCTCGCAAAGACGGACACTCCGATACTTTGATGCTTAATCGTAACACCGGAGTCTCCGTCTTTGCGAGGCTTGCTGAAAGATTATTGAAATATAACGTTTGTTGCCAGCAAGCCGAAGCAATCTTGCAAGAACACTACCCCGTTGGCAGTAGTCACCTCATAAAAAACTCCCGCAATCATGATCCCCGCTATTCCACTCAGTAAATCTGCCAGCCAAAAGAAATAAATTCTTTAAATGTTTCAACCTGTTGATATTTGCAAAGAACTGTAGTGATTGTCACGGTTTGTCTGGAAGAGCCATTAAATTAAATGGCGACAGGCAAAAAATTAAATATCTTTATTCGATCCTTTAAATCTATTCAAAATGAATGCAAGCACAGCACAAATGAATCCCAATAAAGCATTATGGGAAAAAGGTGATTTTACAAAGTTGGCCCAGACCATGCGTGAAAGTGGTGAGGCGCTGGTAGCGAAGATCGGTGTCACCAAAGACATGAATGTTTTGGATCTTGGTTGCGGCGATGGCACCACGGCCCTGCCCGAAGCTGAACTCGGCGCCAATGTGCTGGGTGTTGATATAGCCAGCAATCTTGTTGAAGCCGGAAATATTCGTGCAAAAGAAGCCGGCCTTACCAACCTTAGATTCCAGGAAGGTGATGCTATTAACCTGGTGGATCTTAAGGATCAGTCCTTTGATCTTGTGGTAAGCGTTTTTGGAGCTATGTTCGCTCCAAAACCATTTGAAGTGGCAAGAGAAATGGTTCGTGTTACCCGTACCGGTGGAAGAATAGTGATGGGAAACTGGATACCTGGTGACCCTACCCTTGTTGCACAAATATTAAAGATCAGTTCCGCCTATACACCGGCGCCACCCGAAGGTTTCATCAGTCCTATGTTGTGGGGTGTAGAGGAGCATGTGACAGATCGTTTTGGTAAGACGGGTATAGCAAAAGAAAATATATCCTTCCTTAAAGATACTTTCACGTTTAACGCTCCGTATTCACCATCCGCGTTTGTAGCTGTATTCAGGAACTATTACGGACCCACCATGAATGCTTTTGAAGCAGCGGAAAAAAATGGCAAAACCGCAGCGCTGCAAAGTGAACTGGAAGATTTGTTTAACAGGCAAAACAAAAGCGCCAATAATGATACTACTTCGATACCCGCTACCTTCCTGCGGGTGACGGTAAAAGTGTAAGAATTGCAGGTATTCGGTAAAAGAAGCAAGCCTTGACCGGACCCGGAACGAAGTGAAGGATCTTTCACCGCATAGTGTAACACCTTTCGCAGGCCATTGTTTTACCCGCCAGGCAAACTCGCATATACGTGAAATGGTCCTTTATTCCTGGTTTGATTTTTTTGTAATTCTAAAAGAAAAGCTATGAGCATTTCGGAATATAAAACCAGTATAAAAAAACTGATTGATGCTACAAATAATGAAGCATTATTAAAACACTGGAAAAAACAATTGGAATGGGACCTGGAACATGAGAAAGAAATAAAATTAACGGATGAGGAGTGGAATATGGTGAAAGAAGGAATTGCCGGTTATGAGGCTGGAGATACATTGACATTGGAAGAGTTCATAAATAAAAAAGGATGATCATTTATAGCATTTTTATAACCAGCAAAGCTGATAAAGACGAACAATTAATTTATGAATACATTACAAAAACCTTCGGTGAAATATATGCTACTTGCCGGTCTTTCTTCTGTAGTCTTCGGAAAATAAAACTATCGGGTTGTTATAGCTTATCCCAACCGTTGTATGGAATAAATATTGCAACGAACCATCAGCTTCAAATAAGCTATATTCTTTACAAATATCTTTCTATCGTTGGTCAGCCGCAAAGCCCTTTTGCTGCAATTATTTTCAGGGTCTTTGTCTCTGCGCTGACAGCATTTAATCGCTATTATCAAAGAATAAAAAGAACGGGCAGCAGATGGAAAAGTTTTTACTACTATTCTATCATAAATATTTAAGAGTATTCGCTTATAAGTGTAAAATTCCTGGTTACAAAATGAGGCTGTAAATTAAACTGTGTCAAAGTCCTTAAATAAGAGGAACTTTAAAAACACAGTAAAATGAAAAAAACAGACAAACCGTTCGAGTTCGATTACGAATCGGTAAAAAACAAAGCTCTTGCACAGCTCAAAACAGGC
>JAATGJ010000139.1 GCA_015654695.1 Chitinophagales bacterium
AACCCGGGGTCGCAATAATAATGGTTGCTCTTTATGCAGTCGCTTGAGCTGCGCTGTAGTTTCTTTTACAATAAATGATAGTGCTTTTGCCATAGTCCAAAGCTAAAACATATTAGACTATTTATGAAATATAAATGGTATTAGATGAGGGTTGATAACATATTAAAAGAAGCCGCCTCATAAGAGGCGGCTTCTTTTAAATAAGACAGGGTAACTATTCTTAATTAATTATCCGTCATTAAGCGATTTAATGAAAGCTCATCTGATGAAATGGGCCAGATATACCCAACATCTCCGGGTGCCTTTGCAGATATGGAACCCTTGGCAGGAATAGTTTGTAACAAACGCATCAGGTCATTATTGCGTAATCCTTCACCTAAAAATTCAATCCTTCTTTCCAGCATAATGGCATCAATCAGCTCCTGCTGCGTAGTAGCAACTATCGTGGTAGTAGCATCAGACCTTTTGCGTATTGCATTTACCAACGCCAGCGCCCTTGCATCCACACCTGTGCCTGTTCTTGCCAATGCCTCAGCAAGGTTAAGCATAACTTCTGCATAGCGTATTACAGGGACATAATCAGTAAAAGGTGATGCTACCGGGTATTTTAGATCGAGGTAAGGTTTGCCGGAAACAGTAGCAATGAAACTCCTTCGGGCATCAGCGGCTATCCAGCCGGCATTAGCGATAATGCCGCTGGGATTAAGAGAAAACTCACCATTTCCAGTGGTCCTTGAGTAATAATATCCAAGAGCGCTTTGTCCACCGGGGTTATCACCCGCAGTTGTAGCCATTGGCATAGATAGAATTGACTCTGAGGTGGTATATGCAGGCTTAAATACATTGGCAATATTAGCTTGTAAAGAATGACCCACGCCCGTTGCAGCAGTAAAAGGAGCAGCAGCGCTTACAATCTTATTAGCTTCTGTTATTACATTTGAATATTTCTGCATGCTCAGGTAAACCCTTGTTTTTAAAGCAATAGCTGTATTACGGTGAGCACGGGTAGTACTAAGTAGCGCCGTAGTATAGGTCAATGGCAAATTGGTTTCTGCAAAGTCCAGGTCACTCAGAACCTGTGCATAAATCTCAGCCACTGTACTTCTTGCCAAATCAGAAGCGCCAGACCCCTTGATGCCAGTTAAACGCAAAGGAAGGCCGGGTTTGCTTCCGTTACCATCGGCGTAAGGCCTTGCATAAAATTGAAGCAAACTGTAATAAGACAAGCCTCTTATAAGCCTGGCTTCTCCAATATAATTACTGGACAAGGCGGCGCCTACTACTGTGGTGCCTTTTGCAGCCATACCATCAATAAAGAGATTGCAAAGGTTTATAGTGAAGTAAGCCTGTGACCAGAGATTCTTCACAGAATTTTGAGAAGTCCCGGCAGGATTAAGGCTCCATACATCAGCGCCGGTAACCAGGTTTGTTGTTTCATTCAGGAAATCTTCTCCCCGTATATCTCCATAAATCACATACCGCCCTCCATAATAATTACCATTCTTCAAAGCAGAATACATGGAAAGAACCTGGTTAAAAACCCGGGCCGGTGTATCAAACGCCGTCGCATCGGTAATGGATGTTTGAGGAATGGGGTTCAATAATTCCTTATGACAGGAAGTACCAATAGTAACAAAGGCCCCCATCATGATCATATATTTAAAATGTTTTTTCATTGTTTTCTCTTTTAAAAAGTTAACAGGGTTGTTTTATAAACCAATGTTTAAACCAACGACAAAGGTTCTTCCATTAGCGATTGTATTTCTGTCAATTCCCTGGCCGGTATTGGTATTACCATTTGATGAAACTTCAGGATCAGGCCCCGGGTATTTTGTAAAGATGGCTAAGTTCTGGCCACTTAAATAAAACCTTGCGGAACTGATACCAGCCTTGCTTATCACGTTGGCTGGAATATTATATGATAGGGTTACATTTTTAAGTTTTACAAAATCTCCTTTAAATACATTGTAGCTCATTGGTAAGCCGGAACCATTGGAGATATTATCCAGGTAAACAGGTTTTGGAACAGTAGTAACATCACCTGGTTTTTTCCAGGCAGTCAATACATCCCTGTCATTATTCCAGAAACGCTGATCATGCAAACCGGCGTTACTGCCGTAATAAACAGAGAACCCAAGCTGGTAAGTAAGTAAAACATTTAACTCGAGGTCTTTCCAGCGGAAAGTATTATCCCAGCCGCCGATCTGTCTTGGAATTGGATTGGCGAACATAACACCATCCGCAGCCTGGGTGACTGTTCTGGCAGAGCCATCAGGATTATTATATCGGGTACCATCAGGGTTTGTCCATTGGAACTGACCTGTTGGTGCATAAAATTGGTAAAGTATAGGAACGTTAGCAGCATTGATTAATATTCTTCTGCCGCTCGCAGGGTCAACTCCTCCGCTACGAACTAACCAGAGATATCCTACAGGGTAGCCTACCGCAGTTCTGCTGACTGTTTCAAGGCCTGAAGTGGCTGTAAGCACTTCTGTTAAACCGGGAGCTAAAGAAGTTACTTCATTTTTATTATCAGAGAAGTTTAATGTAGAAGTCCAGCTAAAATCTTTTGTTCTGAAAGGTACCCCGGTTATGGATAACTCGATACCTTTATTATACATACTGCCAACATTTGCAGGGACTGAAGTGGGCAGACCAGCCGAAGGAGATTGAGGTACATTTAATATCAGGTCGCTGATATCATTTTTATAATACGCGAAATCAAATGTCAGTCGCTCTTTGAACAAACCAAAGGCTAATCCCCCATCAATCTTTTTACTTGTCTCCCATTGTAAATTGGGATTACCCGCCTGGTTAAAAATTAATGTAGGAAGCCCTCCATACAGACCCGATCCATAAGTTGAATAAGTAGCATAATCACCAATGCCTCCCGTATTTCCAACCTTTCCATAGCTTCCCCGTATTTTAAAGCTGCTGAATACCCTGTCTAATCTTGCACTTTGCCAAAAACCTTCTTTAGCCACTTCCCATCCGGCTGAAGCGCCCCAGAAAATTTGCTTTTTGCCATTTAACGCAGAATATTTATCCTGCCTGAGATTGGCACTTAAAAGGTATTTTTTCTTATAATCATAAGTAACACGACCGAATTCAGAAGTAAGATAATTTTCACCATAAGCAGCGCCGCTTGGGTTGTTCAATCCCCATCCTGCCTGGATCACATTATATACGGGGTCAGATACCTGTGTCCGGTTTAATCCAAAACCTATAGACGTGCGCCTGTCCTGTTCCTGGCCTACCAGGGCGCTTACATTATGCACTCCTCCAAAACTGTAGTCAAATTGTGCCGTATTACTCCATGTATATCTTTTATACTTTCCCTGGGTGCTTGAAGCACTGCCTGCCGGAGTAAAACCATCACCATGAAGGGGGGTTTGATATATTTCATTATCCACGAACAGGTAATCTATCCCATAAAGCGTTCTCAGTGTGATCCAGCTAAGTGGTTTTAGTTGTATATAAACGTTGGATTGAATGTGATTTGTTTCGCTGTTGGAGCGGTTAAGATCCAGGATAGGTACAGGGTTATAAAAACCTACCTGTGCCAGCGAATTACCCATTGGGCCTACCACATTATTAGAGGTTATATTATAAGTGCCATTATTATTATAAGGAGATACGTTCGGCGCATTGACCATAACAATACGACCCAGTCCTCCAGTATTAAAACCTTCCCCTGAAAGGGATCCTGAAGTAGTGGCTGCCAGGTTAAGTTCATTGGAGTAAGAGATTTTACCACCCACAGTCAGAACTTTGTTGAGACGGCTATCCACATTAAATAATATATTACTGCGATTGAAATCATTCTTTTTGAGTATGCCTTCCTGGTGAGTATAACCTGCAGAAAAATAATACGTCGTATTGTCGTTCCCGCCGGAAACACTGAGCTGATTGTTGTGGGACAAACCCTGGCGATATACATAATCAGCCCAGTTAGTGTTTATCGTATTTCCTGCTCCATCTGTTGCAAGAGCGAATTTAGTGTACCCTGATCCTGCAGGATTTGTGGAATTTACATTACCATTATTAGACGCAGCCAGGTTTTTATAGTCTGTATATTCCTGCGCATTCAGTACTTCGGGAATACCATAGGCTGTCGTCCAGCTTACCGATCCATTGTAACTTATCCTTGCCTTACCCGACCTTCCTTTTTTAGTGGTAATGTACACCACACCATTAGCAGCCCGGCTTCCATAGATAGCGGTGGCGGCAGCATCTTTGGCAATATCAATGCTTTCAATATCCATGGGATTAATGCTTGCCAATGCATTACCTGCTGCGCTAGAGGAACTAAAATCACCTGTCGGGGCAGGCACGCCATCTACTACTATTAAAGGATATGAACTTAAAGAGATGGAATTCGTTCCCCTGATTCTGAAGACAGGTGGTGTATTTAAAACACCGTTGGGAACCGTAATTTGAACACCAGCGGCGCGGCCAGCAAGAGCCTGATCGAAACTTTGTATCGGGGTATTAGCTATGGCTACTCCCTTTACAGTAACAAGATTACCGGTTAATTCTTTCTTTTTTTGTGTACCATAACCCACCACTACTACTTCCTGTAGCGCTTTGTTTTCAGCGTCCAGAGATGTATTGATTACTGTTTGATTTCCAATACTGATTTCCTGGGTTGTTCTGTCAACTGAAGAGAATATAAGGGCCTTTGCAGTAGCCGGAACAGTAAGTGAATAAGTTCCGTCTGATTTGGTAACAGTACCCGTATTGGTACCTTTTACAAGAACTGAAGCATTGGGAATTGGATTCCCTTTCTCGTCCGTCACCGTACCAGTGATGGTTTTTTGTGCTAACAACTGACCCGCTAAAAGCAGGAAAGCTGTTAGTGTTAGTAACAGTTTTCTCATGTGAATGTAGTTTTAGTATATAATAATAACAAGAGCACCTTTTACAAAAAGGAGCAATTGCAATGTTAAACAAACTTGTCAATAAATGTTACAACACTTAACCTATTTTTCTTTTTCAAGGGGATACAGCAGTAAAGGTAAGATCAGTACAAACCCGGTTAAAGGACAGGGTTTTGAGTCAATATGCTGCACTAATTTTAAAAACATTTTTAGATAATCAATATATAACTATCTCTTTTTGAACCGGACAAATCCAATCAAAAGGGCTGGCAGCAGCACCAGGTTGGTAAAAGTGGCGGTGACCAGCGTAAGCGATGTCAGCCAGCCTAATGCCTGCGTGCCACCAAACCCGCTGAAACAAAAGATGATAAAGCCTGCTATCAGCACCATCGAAGTATAAATAATACTAATACCTGTACTATGTATGGTCGCGATCACAGTTTTTTGCATATCATACTGCTGATGGGGCAACTCTTGTTTATAATTGACCAGGAACCGGATAGTAATATCTATAGCAATACCCAGGGCTACACTAAAGACCAGTACTGTTGACGGTTTCAACGGCACACCCACCCAACCCATTACTCCGGCAGTAATAGCCAGGGGAATAATATTAGGCAGCAATGAACAAAATAATATCCTGAACGAACGGAACAGGTATAACATGCAAAGGGCGATCAGCAAGAAAGCCCAGATGATACTTTCTTTTAATCCGTTAATAATAAAACTGCTCCCTTCCAGGAAAGTTATGCTGGTGCCGGTAAGTTGTACATCATACTTTTCTTTGGGAAATAGCTTATTGACCTGGTGGGTGATACTGTCCAATATCACAGACAAATGCGCACTGCCTACATCCGCCATGCTTACGCTGATCCGGGCCTCCTGCCTTGAACTGTCCATAAACGTTGAGACCAGTTTGGCAAAAGAATTTTTAACGCCTCCTGAATCTTTTTTAAAACTCAGGTATTCAGCCAGCGCCGGCAAATCATAATTCGTTGGCATGGAGTAATTCGAACTATCTCCTTCAAAAAAAGCCTGCTTGGCAAATTTTAATCCTTCAGCGATACTTAATGGTCTTGCTATTTCCGGCATGGAAACCAGGAATTTTGACAATGAATCAATCTTTAACAGGTTCCCCAGGTTTCTGGAAACTCCATATTTCTTTCTTGTATCCACTAAAATCTCCAATGGCATTACACCTTTAAAATTTTTTTCAAAAAATTTCAGGTCGGTATATATTTTATCGGTCTTCGGCAGGTCATCAACAATGTAGCCTACGCTTTTCAACCTGAAAATGCCCATGATAGCGGCTATCATTAAGAAAGCCGTCAACCCATAAATAAGTTTCCGGTGATTCAATGACCATCTCTCCAGCCTGTCTAACCATCGTTTCAACCGTTGATTATCCAGGTATTTCATGTGCCTTGATTTCGGCACGGGCAAAAAGCTAAGCACAACAGGAATAAAAATAAGAGAGATGAAAAATAACAACATGATATTGATACCGGCTACTACACCAAATTCTTTCAGCACTTCACTGCGTGTCAGTGCGAATACGGCAAAGCCAATAGCGGCAGCCAGGTTGCAGAACAGTGTTACAATACCCATACGGCCTACCATTGTTTCCAACGCTTTCTTTTTATCTTTCGTTTCATTATACGTTGTATGAAATTTATTCAAAAAATAAATACAGTTGGGAATACCTATCACTACGATCAGTGGTGGTATCAATGCTGTCAGCAGGGTGATCTTATACCCAAATAAATGCATAATGCCCAGGTTCCAGAGTACGCCGATGATCACTACACCCAATGATAAGAGCATAGAACTGACCGAACGGAAAAAAGCCAGGAGAATAAGCGCGGACAGAATAACAGAAGCCAGCAGGAACCATTGCATCTCTTTGGCTATTCTTGTGGACATTTCTGTACGGATAAAAGGCAGTCCGCTGAGATAAACCGGTGTATTATTTTCTTTACCAAAATTTTCTGCCAGTATTCTTATCTCTTTCGTTACATCATTTCTCTTTTTGGAGTTCATGATGGTTTTATTGATGCTCACACCCATCAGCCAGGCATTCGTTCCAGGATTATATAATAGCGACTGGTAAAAAGGGAGGTTAAGAAAAATAGCGGCGCTGCTATCAATCTCCGCCTGTGTTAATTTTCTTTCAGGAAATATAACCGTTGCATTCAGTTTTTCCGTCTCAGGATTTTTTACCAGGTTCACCGCCGATGGCAATCCGATCACATCGTCCACTCCTTTCACCTGTTTCAGGTTGCGCTGCAGCGAAGCATAATCATTAAAGAATTTTTCTTTAAACAGGTCTTTTGTCTGGATACCTATGACAAGCATATTGCCGTCTTCACCAAATTTTTTTTTGAATTCGCGGTAGGTAATACTCGCCGCATGATTGGTAGGTATAGCCCTGGTAAATTCATAACTCAGCTCTACCTTGCTGGCCCAGTAACCCATTACAATGGTAATGGCCATCAATATAAATAAAAGAGGAAAGCGGTATTTCAGGATAAACTGTCCCAGGCGGTGCCACATAGTTATTTTGTTTAATGGGGAATCGGATGGGCAAAGAAACACAAAAAAGCTCAATGGGGTGTTATTTGCGTGATTGTAATACTTTTGGTAAGTGAGATTTTTGCTGTCAATCATAGTGCTCTTGCTTTTTATTCATGCCGTTGCCCAGCAGCCCCTGCCTCCTGTTGGTTTATGGAGGGAACATTTACCTTACAACAGCGCTATTGATGTAACCGCCGGTGATGGTAAGATCTACTGCGCCACTCCCTATAGTATTTTCACCGTAAGTCAAACGGGTAATTCGGTAGAAAGACTCAGCCGCGTCACCGGTCTAAGTGAAACAGGCATCAGCGCTATTAAATATGATGATGCCAGCAGCAAACTATTTATTGCGTATGAAAACAGCAATATTGATATTATCTATCGTAATGACATTATCAATGTACCTGACATAAAGCGCGATGATATCGTTGGCGATAAAAAGATCTATGCCATTTACCCGCTGCAAAAAAATTATTATCTCTCCACGGGTCTTGGCGTTATTGTAATTGACGGCGAGCGGTATGAAGTAAAAGATTCATGGTTTATAGGTAATGGCGGCAACCAGGTAAAAGTAAATGGATTTACCGGCGATGGTACTTTTTTTTACGCCGCTACAGAAGAAGGCTTAAAAAAAGCGCCCATGAACGCTGCCAACCTGGCCAACTATACCAACTGGCAATTATTAAGCGGGGGCAATGGCTTGTCAGCGGGGGCTTGTCAAAATGTATCGAATCTCTCCAATAAAATAATAGTACAGAAAAATGACTCACTGTTTATATTAAATGGAAATAGCTGGAGTTTATTTTATGCAGATGGCTGGGAAATCATAAACAGCACTGTTTCCGAAAATAAGATCACCCTTTGCCAAAGAATACTAAATGTACCAGGCAAAGTGACCCTGCTTAATACGGATGGAACAGTCGCCAGGACATTAACACGATTGGCTCCCATCTCTTTTCCACGCAAAGCTATTATCGTAAATAATGATCCCTGGCTGGCTGATCAGTATGGCGGACTTTCTTATTTCAGCGCCTCCTCTTATGAACAATATAAACCCAACTCACCGGAAGCCACCGCCAGCGGCGAAATAGCTGTTTACAATAATGTTTTTTATGCTACAGCCGGGGAAACAGATGATGCATGGAACTACCAATACAATGGGAATGGTATTTTTATTTTGAAGGAAGGAAGCTGGACGAATATCAATCGTTACCGCTTTTCAAAAATTGACTCATTGCTTGATTATATTACTATTGCTGTTGATGCCAGGGATGAAACGGTTTGGGCGGGTTCTTACGGAGGAGGATTATTACATATAAAAGCAGATCAGTCTTTCGAAATATTTAAACAAGGAACTATTGACGCAACTGTTGGTGATCCCGGCAGCTACCGCATTTCAGGACTGGCTTTTGATGGTGAAAATAATTTATGGATATCCAATTTTGGCGCTGTTCAACCCTTGCTGGTAAGAAAAGCGGATGGCAACTGGGCAAAATTTTCCACCCCCTTCTTCTTGCCTGAAAATTCATTGGCCCAGATCATTATAGACGACAATAATTATAAATGGATAATGGCGGCAAAATCCGGAAATGTTTTTTGTTATGATCATGGCTCGTCTGTTGATAATATAGGTGATGACAAATGGAAACGGTATGGATCGGGAGTATCCAATGGTAATTTACCCGAAGGAGAAGTGTTTTGCCTGGCAAAAGATAAGAATAGTTTTATCTGGATTGGAACCAGTAATGGCATCGGCGTTATTCAATGCCCGCAGGATGTATTTACAGGCCAGGGATGCAATGCAGTATGGCCAATTGTTCAGCAGGGAAACTTTGCCGGTTATTTATTCAATGGCCAGGAAGTAAGAAGCATTGCTGTAGATGGCGCCGACAGGAAATGGGTAGCTACCCGCAGCGGTGTATGGCTGATCAGCGCTACCGGTGAAAAAGTGATTTACAATTTTACAGAAGAGAACAGTCCGTTGCTGAGCAATGATGTAAGAAAAATAGCCATTGATGGAAAAACAGGTGAAGTATATTTTGCTACGTTGAAAGGTATTTGTTCTTTCCGAAGCACAGCTACAGAGGGCAGCGAAACAAATGAAACTGTATTGGTATTTCCTAATCCCGTACCACCTGGCTTTACAGGAACGATAGGTATCCGCGGTTTGATGAATAATGCTATTGTAAAAATTACAGAGCTGGATGGAAGATTAGTGTATCAAACAAGGGCATTGGGCGGGCAGGCCGTGTGGGATGGTCGCGATTACCGTGGAAGAAAAATATCCACCGGCATATATCTTGTATTGGTTAGTGATGATGGATCTTCGGGTTCGCCAAAAAAAGAAAAGGCGGCAGCGAAAATTATTTTTATTGGCAAGTGATGTATTTCCGGCGATTGTTTACAGGATTATTTAATTTACAGTATAATTTATTGTTTTATGCCAGAATTGATTTCAGCATCTTCAACATTTACACCCCTGCAACAGGAATTATTACGTTTGTATTCCCTTGAGCTGGAGGAAAAGGATCTGCTGCAAATAAAAGAACTGATAGATAAATACCTTTCGGAAAACGTTTTTGCAAGAACGGATGAAGAGGGTGAAAAAAAAGGAATCACCCCCGAAGAATTTGAAAGATGGGCCAATCAAAATCTTTAATGTTGTTATGGATACGGACGAATTACCTGTAATCGGTACGGATTAAGTGAGTAAGCTGCATAATACCAAAGGTATTGTTCTTCGTACAGTTAAGTATGGTGAAACAAGCGTTATCGTTACCATCTTTACTGAGCTATTTGGTTTACAATCCTATTTAGTAAATGGTGTAAGAACCTCCACAAAAAAAGGAACAGGTAAAGCCAGCTTGTTTCAACCTTCGGCTATTCTTGACATGGTGGTATATCACAGTGAATTAAAACAATTACATAGAATAAAGGAATTCAGATGGGGCTATTTGTACAAGCATATTTTATCAGATGTAAAAAAGAATGGAGTAGCTTTATTCATGGTCGAGTTGCTTACCAAATGTTTGAAACAACCGGAGGGGCATCCGGATCTTTTTCATTTTGTGGAAGATGCCTTTTTACATCTGGATGAATGCAGCGAAACAATAACCGCTAATTTTCCTTTGTATTTCGCCATGCATCTGCCGGTATTTTTTGGATTCAGGTTCAATGATAATTATTCTGAGAAGAACCGTATTCTTGATCTGCGGGAAGGAGATTTTGTGCAGGAACAACCATTGCATCCGTATTTCCTGGAAGAGAAGCAGGCAGAGATCACTTCGCAATTATTGAAAACCCAGCAGCCCGAAGAACTGGAGCAGGTAAAACTAAATCATGATTTCCGGAGAAACCTTTTGTATGCGTATGAGAAATATTATGCTTTGCATATACAGGATTTCGGGACGATGAAGACGTTGCCGGTGTTAAGAGAGATACTGAGTTAATTTTCCCGAAACTTTTTTGACTGGTATCTATACACAAAAATCCGGCAACTATCCATAGCATCCCGAACAGGGATAAAACATAATTCAGACTATTCTTTTATCTTTTTTACTTTTCTCAATCTTAAAAAAGTAATAACATAATCTATCTGGTCGCTGCTCATCTTCTTAGCCACTGCATGGTTTTTGGGGTCAAGGCCAATCAGCGCTGTTGCATGGTAGTTATCTATTTGTATATCGGTAAAATTGGGGATGCTGTCCTTCCCTTTGGTAAAGATGCCATGACATCCTGCGCAATATATCTTATAAAGCGCTTTCCCCTTTTCAGCTCTTTCAATAAATATTGCCTTGTTTTCTGCCGTCACATGGCTTGCTATATCATATTGCGTTTTCTTCTGAGAGCCACAGCGGGAAAGCACAGCACAAAAAATGAACACGGATATGGTAAAAGTATATTTCATTTAATATTCTCCCCCCGGTTTGCGTGCATTTAATTTTTTATCGCTTGATTTTGGTAGCTCCGGTGGCGGGTTTTCAAAAATAATATTTTCATTCAATGAATGTATGAAAGCGATCAGTTCACTTTTTTCTGTTTTATTCAGCCTGAGTGAATCGGAGGAAAGGGTTTGATTATTTACGGTTAGTTTTTTTCCTGCGCCACCACCCACGTCGTACAGGTCTATCACCTGTTCCAGTGTTTGAAATACGCCGTTATGCATATATGGTTTTGTAAAAGCGGAATTTCTGATCGTACCTGTACGAAATGCATTCAACGTTTCTTTGGCCGGGTTTACATTGTATCTTCCTTTATCTGCGCTCAATTTTTTATAGCCTGTATCTTCCGGCACTCCCAGTACTTCAAACTCAGAACCGATATAGGGCGGTTTTACGCCATTGAAGATCGGGGCAAAATGACAAGTGGCGCATTGCGCTTTACTCATAAAAAGATTAAAGCCTTTTACAGCCTCTGCCGGGATCGCTTTTTTATTATTCATTGCCCCGTCAAACGGCGCGGAATAATTACTGAAATCCGCATAGTAGTAAGTAATAGCAGAAACGATATGGCTTAAACTTACTTCTTTTTCTTCTGGTGTGTATTTGAGAAATTTTTTAAAAGCATCTTTGTATTCTTTACAACTTACTACTTTTTTGATCAGTTCTTTCTGATCATTATTCATCTCCTGTTCATTGTGCATGACGTCTTTGGCCTGGTCCTGCAGGGAAATATGTTTTCCATCCAGCATGATCAGGTGGTTGAATGTTACATTGATTAGCGACGGTGTGTTCCTGGGTAAATGCTCCCGGTGGTCAAACTGGAAAGCTGTTGCCTGGGTGGTATCGGTAAAATATTCCGTTGGTTTATGGCATGATGCACAGCTTCGTAAATTATTGGCTGACAGGATGGGATCATAAAACAATAACTTACCCATTTGCTTTATTTCGGTCAATAGTTTTTCATCTTCAATCAGTGAATAAATTCCTTTTGAGTTTTGCGGGCTGTACAATGATTTGTCAAAAATTGAATTGCAATCATTATTCAATGTAAAGTCATTGTAATTTTTTGTAACCACTGAGTACGACCTGATAAACTGCTGGTTGATGCCGAACAGGGGATTGACATAGTCTTTTATAAAACCAAAATGATCGAATGAGCTGAATTGTAAAGGTTGTTTGCTGACAAAATCAATTGTCTTATCATACAGTGAAAGATATTCTTTTGATAAAGCAGTGGAAGGAAAGGTTTCGTCAAACGTGATATAAATCTCTTTTACATCTTTCAACATTGATTGCAGTTCGGGAATTATATTGGCTGTATCAGGGCATTCAAAACCTGAAGTATAAAGCGTAGCGAGGTTCAGAATAAAAAGCCTGTTGGCCAGGAAAAAATGATGATAAGAGTCCAGGTTCTTTGTTATTGAATCGGCTTTGAAGGTTTCCAGGGCTGCGACAGATGATGCAATCAATGATGCCAGTGAATCTCTGTTAATTATTTCTTCATCAAGATATTGTTCAGCTAATGTAAGTCCCGCGCCTTCTCTTTTATAGGGTGGTTCAAATTTTTCAAACACTTCATTTTCCCATTCTACCGGCAATGGCCCGTTGATCCTTCGGTAAACATTGGGCTCAAAGTAGCGGAACCAGAAATCAAGTCCCTTCATTTTTAACCGGCTGTTTTTGATTTGTTCACGAATTTTATCCCTGCCCCGCTCATGCGAAAGGTCGGCGCCCTTTATTGTATTGGATAAAAGAGTGAGTTGATTATTAAATTCACCAAGAGAGGATGAATACAAATTATTGTACTCTTTTTTTTGCTGCAGGCTGAATGAAAAGCAAAAAGCTGTTAAAAAAATTATGGCTATGACAGAAAAGATTTTCATGGGTGGTTATAAAAGTCTTCTTGACCGGGAAAACTGGTTGTCGCACAGGATCACTCCCGGTTGTTTTCCCTTCTCAAAACTACCTAATAAGTTTTCCATTTGCAAGGCCTTCGCCCCATTACTGGTGCCCCAGCGCAGCAATTGATCCGGGGGGATATGCGGAAAATGAAGCCGTATAGTTTTTATTTCTTCTAAAATACTCAGTTGATGGTTGGAGGCGAGGCTATCGGTGCCCAGTACGATCATACCATCGTGCTTTATAAATAAGTCAACAGCAGGTAATTGCCCCCCGATGTATAAATTAGCGTTAGGACAAAGGCACCATGTCATTTTTTTGTCACTGTCCTTTGCAAACAACAGGTCCTCTTCTGTGGTATGTACATTATGAACAAGGATGAGCGACTGGTTTTTAATAAATTTTAGCAAATACGATTGCAAACTGCTTTTGCCCGAGGGCTTGAAAAAGGAAATATCAATTCCCATTTTCTGATACAATTGGAGAAACTCTCCCTGTCCTTTAAAAAACAATTCGTTTTCTGCCGCTGTTTCCTGGTTATGTATTGTCATCAGGTGGTTACCGGGAAAGCGAATAATATGCTCCCAGAGTTCATCCGCTACTGAATATGACGCATGTGGTACAATAGAGTTTGATTCAACCGGGATAGAATAATGGGTAGCATATTCACGAAAATAACCAAGGCTTCTTTCAAACCGCTGGGCTGCTATCTGCGGGTTAAAACCGCTTGTTTCAATAAAGTTGTGATAGTACATCCTGCCTTTCGCTTTCTGGGGCAGGGTTAAGGTATTATTGCAAATATCGCCAACAGCTACGATGCCGTTGGTAAGCATTTCATCCTCTGCTTTCTCAATCGCCTGTACTATCTCTTCTCCAGGAAAATGTCTTTGATTTACTACCTGCAAAACAAAATCCGGCAACCCGGTTCCTTCACTGATAAGCCCTTTCATATGCGATAATTCCAGGTGGCAATGGCAGTTTATAAATCCAGGGGAAAGAATACCATTGAGTTCTTGGACATCATCCCCGGCTTCATGGAGAGAAACAATATCCTCAACAATACCTTCTTCTGTAGTGATCAAAACCTGCTGATCATCCAGCAACCTGTAACCATCGAATAACTGATCTGCCCTGAATTTTTTGTACCCCATATTTTGTAAAATTCGGGAATAAAACCATGGAGTGAAACAAGCGATATGATTCGGTTTCAAATCGCTAAATTTGCCGCCCTGAGAACAGTACTATGTTAGACAGACTGGAAGCCATAAAAGGAAGATTTGATCAATTGGGAGTCGCCCTCACTAACCCCGAGATCGTGGGCAATAATAAAAGGTTTGCTGAAACAAGCAGGGAATACCGCAGCCTGGAAAAGATTGTTAACGCTTATACCGAATATAAAAAGACGCTGGAAGATATTGAGTTTTATAAAGAGGCGTTAAATGGCGATGATGATGAAATGAGAGAACTGGCAAAAACAGAAGCACCGGCTGCTGAAGAGAAAAAAGTGCAACTGGAAGCCCATATCCGGCAATTGCTGATACCTAAAGATCCGCAGGATGAAAAAAATGCCATACTGGAAATACGTGCAGGTACCGGTGGTGATGAAGCCAGTTTATTTGCCGGAGATCTGTTGAGAATGTATATACGGTATTGTGAAAGAAAAGGATGGAAAACAGCCGTGTTAAGCGAGAATGAAGGAACAGTTGGCGGATACAAAGAAGTGCAACTGGAAGTAACCGGCGACGATGTATATGGTACGATGAAATTTGAAAGTGGTGTGCATCGGGTGCAACGGGTTCCAAATACTGAGTCAAGCGGCCGTGTACATACTTCAGCAGCCACTGTGGCTGTAATGCCTGAAGCGGAAGAAGTGGATTTTGAATTGAACCCTGCCGATGTAAAAATGGAAACAGCCCGCAGCGGTGGCGCCGGCGGACAGAATGTAAATAAAGTAGAAACAAAAGTATTGCTGACGCATATTCCTACCGGTACTGTGGTAGTCTGCCAGACAGAAAGATCACAACTTGGTAACAGGGAAAAAGCTATGCAGATGCTGCGTACAAGATTGTATGAAGAACAGGTGAGAAAACAGGAAGATGAAATCTCCCGGCATAGAAAAAGCCTGGTAAGCACCGGTGACCGCAGCGCCAAGATAAGGACCTATAATTTTCCTCAAGGCAGAGTTACCGATCATCGCATCGGATTAACTCTTTATAATCTCCAGGAAGTGTTGAACGGGGGTATAGATGAGTTGTTAGACGCTCTTCAGTTTGCAGAAAATTCTGAGAAACTGGCTAAGCAGAATTAATCGTTTATTTATTTCCCCACTACTCCTTATCCGGGGAAAATCATCTACTTTTCTTATCTAAAATCATTAAACATGCTGGAACAAATCTCAGAACTCGTAAAACATTACGGACAGGATACAGTAGTCAATAACCCTGACATTCCTAACGAAGAAAACAATGCAGTAATGGCGGAAGCTACCAAAACCATTACATCAGGTATGCAAAATATGCTGGCAGGTGGGGGTTTGCAGGATATCATATCTATGTTCACAGGAGATGGCGGGGGTAAAAGCAACGGCACAGCCGCATTATTAAAAAACCCGATGGTAATGATGATGATTGGACATTTAATCAGCAAGCTCACGGGCAAATTCAATATGGACCCCGCGCAGGCAAGCCAGGTGTCAAATAACCTTATCCCAAATGTATTAAGGGACATGGTAACAAAAACAACGAGCAATGATCCCTCCAATGATGCATTTGATCTCAATGACCTGATCGGTTCATTGACTGGTGGCAATGTAGCTACATCTGAAACTAACTCCGGCGGATTTAATTTCCAGGACCTGGTTGGCAAACTGGTTGGTGGTGGCAATTCCGGAGGTGGTGGATTTGATTTGCAGGATATCATCAGCCGTGTAACACAAGGAGCGCAGGAAGGCAGGGCGAAAGAAACACATGGTGGAGCTGGAGGAGTAGCTGACCTGATAAAAGGGCTTTTTAATTAATTACGTGTTGCTATCATCTTCACTAATAGCTTCTGAATGGCAATTCTTATCAATTCATGGTACTTTTTTATCAGGATGTGAAAGTTTCGTCTATGTATATCGTCCAATAAAAGTAATTTGGTCTGATTTGTGCAATATGGTTACCAGGCGCATCTGGTTTCAAAGAAGTTCTTTCTCAGCCGTTAGTTAAACAATTTTCTTCAGTAAGTATAAATCCTTATTGATTAGTTTGTTGATGTTTGCGTAAGATGATAAATGGCAAATAAGCTCCATGAAATAAGAGCTTATAAAGTGGGAATAGATTGTGAGAATGAAAGATATCCTTTAAACTTTCGTTAACAGCAGTTTGGTACTAATGGCTGTAAATTTGCGTTATAGAATTAAATAGAATAAAAGTTATTTGCGATTATAAAGCAGTCAATTTTCTCATAAGCAGTTAGTTTTGGTTGCGACCCCTGTTTCCACAGGGGTCAATTTTTTTTATACCTTCTGGTACTGAAAAGGACCCCCAGCAGACATCCTATTCCATCAGCTATTATATCCCCCATATCAAAAGAACGGTCAGGAATACAATATCGCTGAACAAACTCCATAGCAATTCCATAGCAAAGCCAGGTGATTCCAATGGTAATAAATATTTTTTTGAGCTTTTCAGAAGTCACATTCTTTTTTAATAAATACCAGTACCAGCACCATAAGACCGTCATGACTGAGAACATGCCAACATGCACCCATTTATCAAACCATATTTTATCCAGCCAGTTTTCTTCCGGGAATGAAGTCCCCGGGAGTGTTAAAAGAATAGTGGAAATAATAAGCCATCCTGTAGCCGCAATAAGAGAGAGGTATTTTTTTATCAAGGATTTTTTTTGCAATAATAAAGGATAATCTAAAATAAATGAAGTAAAACAACAGAAGCCCCAAAAGGGGCCTCTGTTTTTAACCAACTATAGAACCAAAAACTGCTTTTCAGCAGTTTTGAATAATTACGAAATAATAAAAGGAATAGATTGCCTTTAGAAAATTGACTTTATAAAGTTTTGCCTATTGTTTCTACCGGTCCTGCAGGAGTGTCGCCGTTACCCCTGTTTTCAATAGTAATAGCAAAAGCCTCTGCTTTCTGAGTGTTGCTCATTTTCAGCATAACGTTCTTATTATCCCAGTCAAATAAGCCTAGATTCTTTGGTTTGCCTTCAATGAATGCCCAGAGCTGGTATTGTTTATCTGATGGAAGCTTCGGCATATTTTTAACCACCAGGTAAACATTTGATGAAGTAGTATCCCAGTAAACATTGGCAGAAGAAGGTTTCTGCTGGGTACCTTTCATACTCACAACAGCAACATTAGGGTCACTCATCATTCTTTTCTCTTCAGCTAATTTCGCATTGGCTGAATTGAGTGAATCAAACTGTGACTGAAAAAGGCTGATAGAATTCTGCAGCTTCGTATTTTTTGAATAAAGATCGTATGTAAACCAGGCGCTGGCCAGTAAAAGAATGACAGCAGCAGCGGCAACATAACGCAGCCAACTGCTATTTCGCGTCCGGATATCCATAGGAATAACCTTTGCTTCTTTTGCAGAAGACTCGCCTTCACGGATAATGGTCAACAAATTTTCTTTCACCTGCGCAGGTGGCGGCACCGCCATTCCAAACGCCTGCTTTTCCAGGTTCTCTTCAAATTCATTCCTTGCTGCTACCAGTTCCGGGTATTGAAGACATAATTGCTCAAACTCCACACGCTCCTGTTCTGAGGCCAGGCCCAGCACGTAGCTTTCCACCATTCCGTTTGATATGTATTCTTTTATATTCACTTTTACTGAATCAATGTTCTTAACTGTACCAGGGCGGTTCGTATCCTGGTTTTTACCGTACCCAATGGCATACTCATCGCCTTTGCTATCTCTTCATGAGTAAATCCCTGAAAATAGGATAAGTCTATCAAAACACGATGCTCTTCTTTCAACCTGTTTATTACTTTTTTTAGGCCTACATCATTTATAGCAGGATTTACCGCTGAACTCACGTTAATATCTACGTTTTCCGACAAAGGCTGGTTTTTTAAACTGTCCCTGAAACCTTTGGATCGTATTTTATCTATAGCCGCATTACGGGCCACATTCAGCATCCAGGTAAACAGGCGGCCTTTAGAAGGGTCGTACGATTCTATCTTCTTCCAGATATTAATAAAAACATCCTGCAATACGTCATTGGCGGTTTCCGTATCAGTGACAATGGAATTGATAATACCATACAAAGCCCCGGAATAATTGTCATAGAGATAACTAAAGGCTTTATCACTGCGTTGCTGCAGCGAATTTACCAGCTCATTCTCACTATATTTTACTGTTGGATTCACTAAGTATTCATTATATGCAAACGCAGCGACGTAATGCTATTAAATTTTATCCGGCTACTGCCGCATAAGCTGTCGCATCCAGCAGAGCTTCTACATCAGCAGGGTTATCTACAGTCATTTTCACCATCCAGCCTTCTCCATAAGGGTCAGTATTAACCAGTTCAGGAGCATTGGCCAGCGCCGGGTTCAATTCATTAATTGTACCACTCGCCGGTAAAAAAAGATCGGATACTGTTTTTACAGCTTCTACCGTTCCAAATACTGCCCCAGCCTCCAGGGCTTTGCCGATGGTCTCTACTTCAACATACACTATATCCCCAAGTTCCCCCTGGGCAAAATCGGTAATACCGATGGTAGCTATATTTCCATCAAGACTGATCCATTCGTGGTCTTTGGTATAACGTAAACTTTCGGGAAAATTCATACTGAATGATTTATAACGCAAATATGAGTTAAACGGTTTTGAGAAAAAAACAATTTTTCATCAACCTTCTACCTGTCCGTTTCTACCTCTATGCACTCAAGGTGCAATTCGCCGGATATTTCAGGCCGTTCATACTACTCTTTGTACCATTTGTCGGTTATGACTTTACAATCCTGTGACACTGGGATACCTTTATTTCACCTTATTAAAAAAGAGGACCGTTTATGAGAAAATTATTAATGTTTTTGGTCAGTGCAGGAGCTCTTATCACATCCATACAAGCACAAAAAATTTCAGGTATTGTAAAAGACCAGCAGGGCAAAGGATTGGAGAAAACAACTGTATCGCTGCTCAGGGCAAAAGATTCGGTAGCTGTAAAGTTTGGAGCTACTGATAAACTGGGTATTTATACTATTATCGCCGTAGAGCCGGGAAAATACCTGGTCAGTGTGACCACTGTAGGGCATTTGCCGGCTTATTCTCCCCTTTTTGAAGTATCAGCAGGTGCTGATTTTTCAGTTCCTGAACTAACTATGAAAAAGGCGGAAAAAATTCTTGAAGGTGTCAGCGTATCTTCTAAGAAGCCAATGGTAGAAGTAAAAGCTGATAAGACCATCCTGAATGTAGAAGGAACAATCAACGCAACAGGAAATGATGCCCTGGAGCTTTTGCGTAAGTCACCGGGAGTTTTGGTAGATAAAGATGAAAACCTCAGCCTGGCTGGTAAGAATGGCGTTCAGGTCTATGTAGATGGAAAGCCCACACCTTTGTCCGGGGCTGACCTGGCTGCTTACCTGAAGACGTTACAGTCTTCGCAGATAGAAGCTATTGAGATCATCACTAACCCGTCTGCCAAATATGATGCAGCTGGTAATGCCGGTATCATTAATATCAAGCTTAAAAAGAATAAGGCATTCGGTACAAATGGTTCTGTGAATGCCGGTTATAATATTGGAATTTATCCAAAATATAACGGAGGTTTTTCATTGAACCATCGTAATAAAAAGATCAACGTTTTTGGTAATTACAACTATAACAAATCAAATAATGATAATGTCTTCAAATTATACCGGGAGCAATTAGACACAATATTTGACCAGAAATCAAGTATGTTATTCAAAAACAACAGCCATGGTTTTAAAGGCGGCGTGGATTATTTCGCTACTAATAAAAGCACATTTGGGATATTGGTTAATGGCAATATTGCTGATAATGAGCTGGCCAGTGATAGCAGGACTCCCATCATTTATAAACCAACCGGCGTTACAAACCGGGTCCTGGTAGCGAATAACAGGAGCGCGATGGAGAGAAATAACGTAAACGTTAACCTCAACTACCGTTATGCTGATACAGCAGGGCGTGAACTGAACCTGGATGCGGATTATGGTTTTTTCAATATCAGGAGCAACCAGTTACAGCCGAATTATTATTATGATCCATCGGGCAACACTTTATTAAGCCAGGCTATGTACCGGTTTGTATCGCCTACTGATATTGATATCTATACACTGAAAGGGGATTATGAACAGAACTTTAAGAAAGGAAGACTGGGTATTGGATTTAAGACTTCTTTTATAAATACAGAAAACAATTTTGGCCGTTTCAATGTACAGCAGTTAAAACCTGAAGTTAAGACGCTGGATGTACCCCGTAGCAACCAGTTTAATTATAGCGAGAATATCAATGCCGTATATGTGAATTACAACAAACAATTAAAAGGAGTGATGCTGCAGTTTGGTATAAGGGTTGAAAATACCAATTCAACAGGCGATTCTTATGGACTGAACCCGGATGGTTCTGTGAATAAAAGCAGCAAACAGACATTTGAAAGAAAATATACCGATGTATTCCCAAGCGCCGCTGTTTCTTTTAATAAGAACCCGATGAATCAATGGGGTATTTCGTATAGCCGCCGCATAGACCGCCCGGCTTACCAGGACCTGAACCCGTTTGAGTTCAAACTGGATGAATACACTTTTATGAAGGGTAATACAAGGCTCCGTCCCCAATACACTAATATCATTTCGCTGACCAATACGTATAAATATAAACTGACAACAAAACTGAGCTATAGCCACGTAGTAGATATATTCACACAACTGGTAGATACTGCAGAAAAGTCAAAGAGCTTTATGACGAAACAGAACCTGGCTACCCAGGATGTACTGAACCTTAATATCAGTTATCCCTTTATGTACAAATCTTATACTGCCTTTGTAAATTTCAGCGGCAACTATTCACATTACAAAGCTGATTTTGGTGGTGGTAACCGTGTAGTTGACCTTGATGTTATTTCATTCAACATTTTTATGCAACATAGCCTTAAGATCGGAAAGAAAGGATGGACAGCAGAAGCAAGCGGTTGGTACAATTCACCATCCATATGGGCGGGAACGTTTGAAAGCAAAGCTCTCTGGAGCGCAGACGCAGGAGTACAGAAAACAATTTTCAAAGGCCAGGGTAACATAAAAGTTTCCGTTACAGATATTTTCTTTACGCAAAAATGGAAAGGTGAAAGCAATTTTGCCGGTCAGAAGCTGATCGCCAGTGGTTACCAGGAAAGTCGCCAGTTACGTACCAGCCTGACATGGAGATTTGGCAGTAATACAGTAAAAGGAGCCCGTCAGCGTAAATTAGCATCAGAAGAAGAAGCAAGACGCACGCAAAGTAGCGGTGGTATAGGCCAATAACGAATCAATAATCATTAAAAATAATAAGGGTTCCGTTTTTTTCGGAACCCTTTCGTTTTGCCAGGAAATTATTTTTTCTTTCGCTTTATTAGTTTCGCTTTGATAATCTTTACATCTTCGAGAGGTCTGTCGCGATCAGCGCCCTTGCTGGTGGGTACTGCAGCAATCTTGTCAACTACCTCCAATCCTTTTACCACTTCTCCATATACAGTATAACCCTGGTCAAGTTGTGGCGTACCGCCAATGGTTTTATATACCTCCCGTTGATCCGCAGGTAATTTTCTTTTGAGACGCATCGTTTCTAACGAATCAAGTCCTGCCTCTGTATAAACTTTTCCCTGCACTATATAAAACTGGCTGCCACTACTGGCTTTTTCAGGATTGCCGTCCCTTGCCGCAGCGATCACGCCCTTTTTATGAAATAATGTTGCCCTGAATTCAGCAGGTATCTTATAAGAAGGTCCGCCACTGCCAAGAGGTTTCCCTGCGGGAGCATTCTTACTAACCGGGTCGCCACCCTGTATCATGAAATTTTGAATAACACGATGAAACAATACGCTGTCATAATAACCCACTTTCACCAGCTTCAGAAAGTTATCCCGGTGCAGTGGCGTAGAATCAGAAAGCCGAATAGTAATATCGCCCAGGCTGGTTTGCAATAACACATCTCTTTTCCTGTCTTTTTTCCTCAGTGTTGAATCTTTCTGTGCAAACGATGAAATGGTACAAAAAATAAGTGTCGCAAATAGGAATCTTTTTTTCATTCAAATCAATTTAATCCGGGAAATCAATGGTTAAAAATTATGTGTCTCAAAATACAGCAGAACATGATCCTTCAAAAAATTTTCCTGCTGGATGGTATTCATTTCCGGCATTGGCTTTAGCTGTTTGAAATGAGGCCAGCCATCATCATCTATTCCTTCTATTTCATAATACCCGCTTGCTGAAAGCAAACTGCAAACGGCCACATGCATCAGGTCCTGCTTTTGTTCTTTGGTAAACTTTTCTTTGATGCCGCCAAATTCCTGTATGCCTATCAGGAACAGCATTGTTTCCAGGTCGGGCTTTTTGTCAAAGCGTTCCACCATTTTTGCTTCAAGGGCCCACCAGCGGGTTTGCAAATCATCTTTCACATTCATAGCGGCAAAGATAAGTATAGCTAATTTTGATAAAAAACAAAGAACTGGAAATAAAAATAATATCTAAAAAACCTTTCACAATAGCAGCAAAGATTACTGCAATGCTGTAATAGTTTTGGAACTGAATCCTGAGCCAAAACTACGGTGGGAAGGGTAGTTTTGGCTCAGGATATTTATCCTTCTTTTTGCCAGTTAATAAATAAATCATCCAGTTTCAATTGCTGGTCTATCAGTCCAATACTGTTTTCGTTGGCCAGCAGGCCTGCGGAAGTAATAAGCGTGATAAAGAGTTGTTTATTTGTTTTTGCTTCCTGCCGGAAGATATTTTTCTTTTTTTGCAGGGCAGCGGCATATTTCTTATCCAAAGAAAAGATGTTTTCATAAAACTTTATTTCGCAAAGGTTAATGCAGTTGTCACGGCGGTTAATAACCAGGTCAATTTGCGCTTTATCGTTGCTGCTGTTGCCCCTGCTTTTCCATATTGCCGTTTCGCTGTAGATACCGCTGATACCAAGCGCTTTTTTTACAGCAGGTATATGTTTCATGCAAATGCTTTCAAAAGCAAGTCCACTCCAGCTTTTCCATGCGGGGGTATCGCTTAGCCGCAGCCAGGCGCCTTTGCTGCCGCTCCGGTTGTTTTCCATAAATTTTAGGTAGAACAAGGAGTATTCATCCGTTAATTTATAGATACTGTCTTTTGTTTTTTTACCCACAGGTATATAAGGTGTAATAAAACCCGAAGCTGATAATTCTTCCAGTAAAGTACTTGTACTGCCACCACTTTGCAGCTTACATACTTTAATAATTTCATTACGGTTTAAGCCCATTGGTTTAGCAGCCAATGCCCGGATCACTTTAAAATGCCTGTCAGCGCTGTCAAATAAAGCCTTGTATAAATCAGTAAACTCATTGTATAAAAAGCCGTTTTTAGTAAAGCAGGTTCTGTCTATAATCTGCGCGGCACTCAGGCCTGATGAAACCTGCTCCAAATAATGCGGCACACCACCCCAAGCCATGTACAACTGAGTTACCTGGTAACGGTTCAACTGTACGTTACGGCTTTTTAAAAACAATTCAGTTTCATAAAGTGTAAAAGGCTGCAGGGGTATTTTTTGCGTAATGCGGTTGTGCAGCCCGCCTTTGTTACGCACCACGTTTTGTATCATCCAACTGGCCGCAGAGCCACAAAGTATAACCGCAATGTTATTTTGCCTGCTTCCCCATGTATTCCAAAACTGTTCAAACGCCGCAAGGAAATTTGATTTGGCTGTTTGCATCCAGGGAAATTCATCTAAAAAAATTACCGCTTTTTTGCGGCGCATTTTCTTCTGCAGCAGTTTTGTTGTTAATTCAAATGCCGCAAACCAATCGCCTGCTTCCGGCAGGGCAATATTATTATTCAACTGTTTGGACAATGCCTTGCAGTAACCGGCTAACTGCACTCCCGTTTCTACATTATGGATACCCGAATATTCAAACACAATCTGTTTTTGCAGGCAATTACGGATAAGATAGGTTTTACCTATTCTGCGGCGGCCATAAACGGCTACAAGGTCAGCGCTTGCATTGGCCGCGATGCTCTCCAGCAAAAGCTTTTCCTCTTCTCTTCCAATAATATTTACTTCTTTCATATAGTAAAATCTTGAGCCAAAAGTACAAAAATATCCGGGTTTTGGCTTAAGATGGTAATACTATCCTGAGCCAAAACTACCCCTTCGGCCATAGTTTTGGCTTAAGATAAACGTTATTATCCTGTACAGGAATCAACGGGAAGTTGTATGTACCGGCAAAAAATACATTCATCCGGTAAGCAATTATTAAGAATCAACATCTTTACTCCGCAGCTTTTGCCAAAGCATTTCTCCGGATGAAAAATGATTAATGTGATTTGTCATGCACACCTGATTGCCGTTAACTGCTCATCTGCTAACTTTGCGCAAAATTTGAAACAGGATGTTGCAGTTACAGGTACTTCGTCAAAACCCGCAGGCGGCCAAAGAAAAACTGGCGGTAAAATATTTTGGAGAAACGGGATTGATTGACACTATTCTTTCATTGGATGATCAGCGGAAAAAAATTCAACTGGAGTTTGATAATACGCAGGCGAAAGTGAACAGTACTTCCAAAGAGATCGGCTCATTGATGGCAAAAGGACAAAAGGAGGAAGCTGAAATAAAAAAACAGGAAGTGGCGGTAATGAAATCAACTTTGCAGCCGATTACTGAAAAGTTAAGTGAGATAGAAAAACAATTGCAGGAAGACCTGGTAAAACTTCCTAATCTTCCTTCTGATAAAGTGCCTGTTGGGAAAACACCTGCTGATAATATAATATTAAGAGAAGGTGGTGTAAAACCCCTATTACCTGCCGGTTCTGTCCCCCACTGGGACCTG